>NZ_JALKFY010000809.1:0-74966 GCF_023242985.1 Frankia sp. Mgl5
TCCGGCGGCGGCCGCGGTCTCATCGATCGTCGTCGCCTCGTAACCCTTGCGGGCGAACAGGTCCATCGCGACGGACACCAGCTCGGCCCGCACGGCCCGCCGGGTGCGCTCACGGACCCCCAGCTCTCCAGACGCCTCAGCCATCACTTTTGCACTGTACCCCGCACCATAACTGCTTGGCGATGTCCAGAGTGGTACTGAGTGCAGTTTTTGGCGCAGAGTACGACGCGGTGGCCCGGGACATACGCCGAGCCGGCACGCTCGGGTGAGGTGTTCGCCCCTGGCGGTGGCCTGGGCAACCGTTCCGAGCTCGCTCGGCCCGGTCGCCGGCACGGCGGTGAACGGTGGCGGTCAGGCGCCGCGCTGGAGCGAATCGACGATCTTCGTCAGGTCCTGGATGAGCCCACAGGCGGTCTCGACGTCGATTCCGTAGCGACTGACGTCGGTGGCCGGTCCGCAGGTCGTCGACGATTCGCGGGTGGTCCAGGGCGGAGCGCCGATGTCGCGGCGAGACGCACAGCTACCCTCAGTGGCGGGGGAGCTGTGCGAACAGTTCCCTGCCTTCATCGTGGCGGAACACGAACTCGCTGAAGTGCCCGATCCCCGGGCGGGTGTCGGCGTAGATCGCCGACAGTCCCAGCCGCTGCGAGAAACGCATCGGGATCTCGATGCCCGCCGCCTGGAACCGCTCGGCCAGCTCGTCGAGCGAGGCCACGTCGTCGACGAGATAGCCCAGGTGGTGCAGGCTGATGCCGCCGTCGGGCCGCAGCGCGTCGAGGTAGATGCCCTCGCGGCCGGGCACCGGTTCGATGATCTCCACCATCACCCCGCGGCTGTAGGCGAGCGCGATCTGCGAGCCGGGCGGTCCGCCCGGCTCCGTGGTGTCGATCCGGCGGAACTCGGCTACCTGGTGGTCGTCCCGGAACCGCGCGATCGCGCCCTCCAGGTCGCGGGTGACGTAGCCGAGCTGGAAGAAGTTCTCAGGCTGGATCGAGGGTGACATGAGGCTCGCTCACAGGAGTCGGCTGGCTGGCGGGACGGGGGGCGGCGGCCGGATGACGCCTGGCGGCGACGATGCCGCCGTCGACGCGCAGGTCGCACCCGGTGATGTAGCTGGCGCTGTCGGAGACGAGGAAGTCGATCGCGGCCGCGATGTCGGCGGGCATGCCCAGCCGCCGCAGCGGGGTCACCTCCGCGGCCGCGGCGGCCAGCGGGTTCGCCGCCATCTCCTGGCGGCCCATCGGGGTCAGCACGGTGCCTGGCGAGACCGACAGGATGCGGGCACCGCGCTCGGCCCAGGCACCGGCGGACCGTTCGACCAGCCGTAGGACCCCGCGCTTCGACGCTCCGTAGGCGCGCACGGCGAAGAAGTAGGGGGTCGGGTTCGGGTCGGCGGCGAGCAGGAGCCGCTCCAGCTCGACGGCGAGGCCACCGGCGTGCGGGTCGTCGAGCACGGCGTCGACCTCGGCCGACGAGCTGAAGGTGTGGGCCGCCACCGAGCCGATGCAGACCGCCGAGCTGCCGGGGACGGCCAGCGGCAGGAACGCGTCGAGCAGGTGCGCCGTCCCGCGGAGGTTGACCTCCACGATCGTCCGCGGGCCGGCGAGGGCGGGGGAGAGGCCGGCCGTGTGGACCAGCGTGCCCAGGGTGCCGGCCTCGCCCACCGCCGCGGCGAGCCGCTGGACGCTGTCCGGGCTCGCCACGTCGGTGGCGACGGAGAGGGCGATGTCGTAGCCCTCTTCGGTGAGGCTGTCGTGCAGCGCGGCCAGCGCGACCTCGTTGCGGCCGGACAGGACGAGCCGGTAGCGCACGCCGAGCCGCCGGGCCACGGCGCGGCCCGTTCCGCCGTAGGCGCCGGTGATCACGGCTAAGGATTTTCGACTGGTGCCGATCAGGTTCATGACTTCGCCCGAGTCTCCGGCCCGCTCAGCGGGCGCTCCAGATGATGCTCTTGGACAGCAGGAACTCCTCGAGGCCGAACTCGCCGCGCTCGAGCCCGAGCCCGCTCTGCTTGTAGCCGCCGAACGCGGTGTGCGGGCTGGAGCCCGCACCGCCGCCGTTGATGTAGATCATGCCGGTGCGCAGCCGCTTGGCGATCTCGTAGGCGCGTACCGGGGACTGCGCCCAGACCCCGCCGCCGAGCCCGAACTCGCTGTCGTTGGCGAGCCGGACCGCCTCGTCGTCGTCGTCGAAGGCGATCACGACGCCGACCGGGCCGAAGAACTCCTTGCGGGCGACCGTCATCGAGTTGTCGACATCGACGAACAGCGTCGGCTCGACGAAGAACCCCTTGTCGAGATGGGCGGGCCGGCCCCCGCCGTAGGCGACCTGGGCGCCCTCGGCGCGGCCGGCGGAGATGAGGCTCTCGACCTTCGCCCGCTGGGCCGCGCTGATCAGCGGTCCCATGGTCGTGGCGGGGTCGGCCGGGTCGCCGACCGTGATGTGATCAAGGCTCTGCTTGACCAGGCCGACGAGTTCGTCGAGACGTGAGCGGTGCACCAGCGTCCGGGTCAGCAGGCTGCAGCCCTGGCCGGCGTGGGTGGTCATGCCGTTGACGATCGTCGGGACGACGAGGTCGAGGTCGACGTCGGCGGTGATGATGTTGGCGGACTTGCCGCCGAGCTCGAGCACGACCTTCTTCAGCGACTGCGCCGCCTGGGCGTAGACCAGCCGGCCCACGGTGTCGGAGCCGGTGAAGCTGACGATGTCGACCCCGGGATGGGTGGTCAGCGCCTCGCCGGCCGCTATGCCGCCGCTCACGATGTTGAGCACGCCGGGCGGCAGGCCGGCCTCGTCGGCCATCTCACCCAGGACGAACGCCTCGAGCGGGGTGGTCGGCGCCGGCTTGAGGACGACCGTGCACCCCGCGGCCAGTGCCGGGGCCAGCTTCAGGATGTTGAGGAAGAGCGGGAAGTTGTAGGCCGAGATGAGCGCGGCGACGCCGTAGGGCTCGCGACGGACGACCCCCTGGGCGAGCGTCGGCCCCACCGTCGGCAGCATCGCCCGCTCGAACGGGAACTGCCGCAGCACCCGCTCAGCCATGTCCCTGAAATGGTGGAGTGGGACGCTGACCTGCAGCGTGTCGGCCAGGGCACGCGTCGAGCCGGCCTCTCGGACGCTCAGTTCCTTGAGCTCGTCGACGCGTCGCTCCATGACGTCGGCCATGCGCAGCAGCACGGTGGCGCGCTCGTTGGCGGTGAGCGTCGGCCACGGGCCCTCGTCGAAGGCCCGTCGGGCGGCGGCGACGGCCCGGTCGACGTCGTTGGCGGTCCCGTCGGGGACGGCGCCGATGACCTCTTCGGTCGCCGGGTTGAGGACCTCGAGGACGCCGTCGCCGTCGCTGTCCCGCCACGCGCCGTCGATGTACAGCTGGTAGGTCAGCGCCGACATCGGATACCACCCTCTTAGAACACTAGAATAATTGATTGAACTATTTTAGTATGGCGGCAGTCACAGGCGAAGGCAAGCAGCTCACGTGGGGTCGGGCCGAGGTCGGCGCGGGGCGCGGCGTCCTCGGGCACAAGGGACAGGAGCACATCCGTGGGACGCATGGACGGCAAGGTCGTCTTCATCACCGGTGCGGCGCGTGGCCAGGGGCGGGCGCACGCCGTCCGGGTAGCGGCGGAGGGAGGCGACGTCGTGGCCGTCGACCTGTGCGCCGACATCGCCTCCACGCCCTACCCGATGGCGACCCGGGACGACCTGGACGAGACGGCCCGCCTGGTCAAGGAGCGCGGCGGCCGCGTCGTCGCGCAGGTCGCCGACGTCCGCGACCGGGCCGCGCTGGCCGCCGCCGTCGCCGAGGGCATCGCCCAGTTCGGCCGGTTGGACGGCGTGGTGGCCCAGGCCGGCATCTGCCCGCTCGGTACGACGGCGCCGCAGGCCTTCGTCGACGCGGTCAGCGTCGACTTCGGTGGCGTCTTCAACGCCGTCGACGTCGCCCTGCCCCACCTGCAGCCCGGGGCCTCGATCGTCGCGACGGGGAGCCTGGCCGCGTTGATCCCCGGCACATTGGACAACGCGGCCAAGGGGTCCGGCGGCCTGGGCTACGCCTGGGCCAAGCGGGCGGTGGCGTCGCTGGTCCACGACCTCGCCGTCGTGCTGGCCACCCAGAGCATCCGGGTGAACGCCGTGCACCCGACCAACGTCAACACCGACATGCTGAACAACGACGTCATGTACCGGGCGTTCCGGCCGGACCTGGCCGAGCCCACCCTCGCCGACGTGCTGCCGTCGTTCCCGGCCATGACCGCGACGGGCGACCCGTACGTCGAGCCCGAGGACATCGCCGACGCGGTCCTCTTCCTGCTCTCCGACGAGTCCCGCTTCATCACCGGCACCCAGCTCCGCGTCGACGCGGGAGGCTACGTCAAGCTGCGGCCGCAGGTGCCCGCCTTCTGACGGCCCGCCCGACGCGTCACTCCTCGGGAGGTGCGGCCGTCCCGTCGGAAGGCGGGTCGGCCCGGCCGGGGGGGACGTAGGTGAGGAAGCCGGTCTCGCCGGGCCTCGCCGCCGCGTTCCGGCTGTTGCGCGCCAGCGCGGCGCGCAGGGCTGTCAGGCGGGCCTCGGCGGCGGCACGCCGCTCACCCGCATCCGCATCCTCTGTCGCGGCCAGCGCGGCGAGCGAGGCCTCGACAGCCGCGATCTCCGCCCGCAGCCGGTCGCCCGTCTCGTCGAAGTTCAGCAGGTCGTGGTCGTCGTCCAGGGGTCTGGTCGGCTCTTTCTCCATGCATCGCTCCTCGGGTGGAACGCGGGCTGTACCAGTGGCGCTATCGTGCAATGTAGTACAATAGGTTATATGATCGACAGCACAATCGAGGGGACCTGAAGGGACGCTGGATGCCACTCCAGGACTACATGCAGATCATTTCGGTCGACGATCACCTCATCGAACACCCGCGGGTCTTCGCCGATCGGCTCCCGCGGAAGTTCCTGGACGCGGGCCCGCGCATCGTCGAGGACGAGCAGCGCCGGCACGTGTGGCACATGGAGGACCAGGTCTTCCCGTACATCGGGCTGAACGCGGTCGCCGGCAAGACGCCCGAGGAGTTCGGGATGGAGCCGCTGCGCTTCGACGACATGATCCCGGGCTGCTACGACCCGGTCGAGCGGGTCAAGGACATGGACCTCGACGGGATCCAGGCCGCCTGCTGCTTCCCGTCGTTCCCCGGCTTCGGTGGCCGGGTCTTCATGCGGGCCAAGGATCCCGAACTGGGGCTGGCCTGCGTGCGGGCCTGGAACGACTTCAGCATCGACGAGTGGGCGGCGTCGGCGCCCGACCGGTTCGTGCCGCTGGCCCTGCTCCCGCTGTGGGACCTCGACCAGGCGGTGGCCGAACTGCGCCGGGTCGCGGCCAAGGGTGCCCGTACCGTCTCGTTTCCCGACAGCCCGGTCCCGCTCGGGCTGCCGTCGTTCCACGACGACCACTGGGGCCCGCTGTGGGACGTCCTCGAGGAGACCGGGATCCCGGTGAGCCTGCATTTCGGCTCGGGCAGCTTCGTGCCCGGCTTCAACTTCTCGGCCGCCGCGCTCTCGCCCAACCCGCCCGCGCCCGGCCAGGCGCCCCCCGCGACGTCGTTCGCCCTCTACGCGACCAACCTGATGTGGTCGACCGTGGACCTGCTGTTCTCCGGGCAGCTGCAGAAGCACCCGGGCCTGAAGTTCATGCTCTCAGAGGGTGGCATCGGCTGGCTCCCCTACATCGCCGAGCGGACCGACTGGGTCTGGGGCCGCCACCGCTACTACCAGCCCATCGACTTCGACACCCGCCCCAGCGAGCTGCTCCGGAAGCACTTCTGGGGCTGCTACATCGACGACCAGTTCGGGCTGACCAACCGGCACGCGATCGGTGTCGACCGGATCTGCGTCGAGATCGACTACCCCCACTCGGACTCCATGTGGCCGAACAGCCGCAAGGTGATCGCCGAGTCACTCCTCGACGTACCCGACGACGAGGCCCACAAGATCGTTGAGCTCAACGCCCGTGACGTCTTCGACTTCCCGCGTTCCTGAGCGGGCCGGAGCCCCTGCCGCGGGCCCGGCTTCCGTGGGTGCGCCTCCCACCGGTGCATCTCTTACCGGCGCAGCTTCCACCGGCGCGGCTCCCGTCACGCGGCCGCGGCCACAACCGACGCTCGCCAGCAGCGAGTTCTGGACGTCCGGTGCGGACGGTGTGCTGCGCATCCTCCGGTGCGGGGACTGCGGGGCCTACACCCATCCGCCGCTGCCGCGCTGCCGTGTCTGCCGCGGCGGCGCGGTGACGATGGCGGCGGTCTCCGGTCGTGGGGTGGTCGCCGGGTTCACCGTCAACCACCAGCAGTGGTTACCCGACTTCCCGCCGCCGTACGTGGTGGCGGTGGTGGCGCTCGCGGAGGATGACGGCGTCCGGCTGACCACCAACATCGTCAACTGCGAGCCCGGCGACGTGCGCGTCGGCCTGGCGGTGCGGGTGCTGTTCGAGCAGGCCGACGACGTCCACCTCCCGCTGTTCGAACCGGATCCGGACCGCGCGGGCGAGGTGCTCGCGGTGCCCGAGCCGCGCGAGCTGGCAGCGGCGGCGAGGCCGGTGTCGCCGGCGAGGTTCGAGGAGAAGGTGGCCCTCACCGGCGTCGGCCAGTCGCGGGTGGGCCGCCGGCTGATGGTCGACCCGCTCGAACTCACCGTCCAGGCGTGTCTGGCGGCGGTCGAGGACGCGGGGCTCACGCTCGACGAGATCGACGGGTTGTCCACCTACCCGGGCCGGGTCGGCGGGCCGGGCATGTCCGAGGGCGGGATAGCACCGCTCGCCGAGGCGTTGCAGCTGCACCCGACCTGGATCAACGGGGCGGGGGACACGCCGGGCCAGGCCGGGGCGATCATCGCGGGGATGCTGGCGGTGGCCGCGGGGCTGTGCCGTCACGTGCTGTGCTTCCGGACAGTGTGGGAGTCCTCCCACGCCGCGCTCGTCCGCGCCGGCAGGTGGGACGCGCCGGCCGGCCGGGCCACCGGCATGTTCGAGGAGCGGGCGCCGTACGGCGCCATGTCGGCCGCGAACTGGATAGCGCTCCAGGCTTCGCACTACTTTCACCGCTACGGCGGCGACCGGTCGACGCTCGGCTGGATCGCGGTCACCGCGCGCGACAACGCGAGCCGCAACCCCGAAGCCGTGTATCGCGACCCGTTCACGATCGAGGACTACCTCGCCGCGCGGCTGGTCTCGACTCCGTTCGGCCTCTACGACTGCGACGTCCCGGTGGACGGCGCCGTGGCCGTCGTCGTCTCGGCCGTCGAGACCGCCCCCGACCGCCCGCGGCCCGCGGTGCTGGTCGACGCGGTCGGCACCCAGATCCTCGAGCGGATCAGCTGGGACCAGGACACCCTGACCCACGAGCCGCAGACCCGAGGACCCGCGCGCCACCTGTGGACCCGGTCGTCACTGCGTCCCGACGACGTCGACGTCGCGCTGCTCTACGACGGGTTCACGTTCAACGCGCTGTCCTGGATCGAGGGACTCGGCTTCTGCGAGCCCGGCGGTGCGCGCGAGTTCATCGACGAGGGCCGAGGGATCGCCCTGGACGGTCGGCTGCCGCTGAACCCGCACGGCGGCCAGCTCTCCGCCGGGCGGCTGCACGGCTTCGGCTTCGTCCGCGAGGCGATGCTCCAGCTGCGCGGCGAGGCGCGCGGGCGGCAGGTCGCGGACGCCGAAGTGGCCCTGGTCAGCACGGGCGGCGGCGCGCCGGGCAGTGCGCTGCTGCTGAGACGGGCCTGACCCGCCGTCGAGCTCCATAGCCGAGCGACCGACAGACCGGACCGATCGACCGCCCGCCCGCTTCGCGGGAGCACAGCCGGAACCGAGGAGATCCAGAGAACCATGCAGCTACCGATGCAGGGCGTCCGAGTGCTCGAGGTGGCCCAGTTCACCTTCGTCCCGGCGGCGGGTGCGATCCTGGCGGACTGGGGCGCCGATGTCATCAAGGTCGAGCATGCCGTGCGCGGCGACGGACAGCGCGGGCTCACGAACGTCCTGGGCGTCGACGCGATCGCGAAGGGCAGCAGCTTCTCGCCGATCGTCGAAGGCCCGAACCGGGGCAAGCGCAGCGTCGGGCTGGCGCTGGAGAATCCGGAAGCCCGCGAGATCCTCGACGAGCTGATCAAGCAGAGCGACGTCTTCCTGACCAACTTCCTGCCCGACGCGCGCGCCAAGCTGCGGATCGAGCTCGACGACGTCCGCAAGGTCAACCCGGAGATCATCTACGTGCGCGGCTCCGGCTTCGGCACCCGCGGCCCCGAGGCGGGCAAGGGCGGCTACGACATGACCGCCTTCTGGGCCCGCGCGGGCGGCGGGGCGGGAGCCACCCCGCCCGGCGCCGACCGGCTGGCACCGATGCCCGCGGGCGGGTTCGGCGACAACATCGGCGGCATGACCATCGCCGGCGGCGTGGCGGCGGCCCTGTTCGCCCGCGCCACCACGGGGGAGACCTCGGTCGTCGACGTGTCCCTGCTGGGTGTCGGGGCCTGGGCGACGCAGTTCACCGTCAACCTGGCGCTGATGGCCGGCGGTCCGCCGCCGCGGCCGCCCGCCCCGCGGCACGGCTCGGCGCGCAACCCGCTGGTCGGCCCCTACCGCACCGCCGACGACCGGTGGCTGCTGTTCTCGATGCTGCAGCCCGGTCGCTACTGGGCGGAGTTCTGCGAGGTCGCGGGGCGGCCGGAGCTCGTCTCCGACGAGCGGTTCGACACGGTCGAGAAGCTGATGGACCGGGCGCCCGTGGCGGCCGAGATCGTCGCGGAGATCATCGGCGGGCGGACCCTCGAGGACTGGCTGGCCAGGCTCGCGCACATCGAGGGCCAGTGGGCCGTCGTCCAGGACGCCTGGGGCGTGGCCAACGACGTCTCGCTGCGGGCCAACGGCATGATCGCGACGGTCGAGGACGCCGAGGGCGTGCCGAGGGAGCTGGTGGCCAGCCCCGTGCAGTTCGACGAGCAGGCGGTCGCGTTGCGTCGGGGGCCGCTGTTCGCCGAGCACACCGACGACGTCCTGCGCGATTTCGGGCTCAGCGACGAACGGCTGATCGAGCTCAAGCTGGCCGGCGCGATCACCTGATGACGGGCGCCGACCTGCGCGGACGAGCGACCTGCGCGAACGAGCACAGTGAGGCGGAGAGGAGAGGTTCGATGCGGGTGACTATCGATATGGACAAGTGCTCCGGCCACGCGCGTTGCTACGGGACCGATCCGGAGCTGTTCCAGATCGACGACATCGGCTACGCGTCGCGACCGGAGTTCGAGGTGCCGGCGGGGGGCGAGGACACGGCGCGCGAGGCCGCGGCCGCCTGCCCCGAGCGTGCCATCACAGTGCGATGACCCGGCGACGGCCGCGTCAGTCAGCGGCCGGAGCCCGGCCGCTCACCAACCGGCTCACCATCACCAAGCCACGGAGGGAGTCCGCATGTCTGTTACCGAACCGGCGCCGAGCCGGTGCCCGGCCGTGACCTATTCACCCCACGAGCAGCGTCCGGTCGGAGAGTGGACCGCCTTCTTCGACCAGCTGCGCGACGAGGCGCCGGTGGTGCGCAATACCTTCGCCAACGGCTACTACGTGCTCACCCGGTACGAGGACATCCTCAGTGCCTACCAGGACACCGAGACCTTCTCGACCCAGGCGGTCACGGTCCTGGAGCCGGACCCCAGCTACCGCTGGATCCCGCACATGCTCGGCGGCGACGAGCACCGGCAGTGGCGGCGGCAGCTCGGCCCCTACTTCTCGCCGCGGGCGATCGAGGGGCTCGATGACCGGATCCGGGCGCGGGCGGTCGGGCTCATCGAGTCGTTCGTCGACCGCGGGTCCTGTGACGTGATCAGCGACTTCTCGTTCCACTTCCCGACGACGATCTTCCTCGAGCTGATGGGGCTCCCGGTCGGCGACCTCGACCGGTTCATGGCCTGGGAAGCCAACATCCTGCACTCGAACGGCTCGACGCCCGAGGAGATCGCCGACAACCGCATGACGGCGATGGCGGCGGTGTATGAGTACTTCGGCGAGGTCATCGCCGATCGCCGGCGCAGGCCCGGGGACGACCTGGTGAGCCACGCGATCGCCTTCAAGGTCGACGGCCGGCCGGTGACCGACGACGAGGTCCTCTCCTACTGCTTCTTCATGTTCATGGCGGGTCTGGACACCGTCGCGGCCGCGCTCGGCTATTCGCTCTACCACCTCGCGACCCATCCCGAGGACCGGGCGCGGATCGTGGCGGACCCGGGGCTGATCCCGTCGGCCATCGAGGAGATCCTGCGGGCCTACGCGTTCACCATCCCGGCGCGCAAGGTCACCAGGGACATCGAGGTCGCCGGCTGCCCGATCGCGGCCGGATCGATGGTGCAGCTGCCCATCAAGGCGGCGATGCGCGACGGTGACGCCTTCGCCAGCGCCTCGGAGGTGCTGATCGACCGCAAGCCGAACAACCACATCGCCTTCGGTGCCGGCCCGCACCGCTGCCTGGGTTCGCACCTCGCGCGCCACGAGCTGGCGATCGCGCTGGAGGAGTGGCACAAGCGGATCCCCGACTACCGCCTCGCGGACGGCGCCGTCATCACGGAGGTCGGCCGTAGCTCCGGTCCCGACACGGTGCCGGTCGTCTGGGCACGGTAACGGGCGGGTGCGGGCCAGCCGCGAGACCGGGCACGCCCGGCGGCTGGCCCGCTCGTCCGGCGACGGGCGGTCAGCAGATCACCGAGCTGGGCGCGCCCGTCGCGCGGTTCCGGCCGCCCGCGGCCGCGTCGTCGGTCACGCGCCCTTGGGCGTGAACCGGAGTGCGCCGTCGAGGCGGATCGTCTCGCCGTTGAGGTAGACGTTCTCGGCGATCTGCTGGGCGAGCTGGGCGTATTCCGCCGCGCGTCCCATGCGCTTCGGGAAGGGCACGGCCGCGCCCCAGTAGGCGTCGAGCTGCTCCGGGTCGGCGTTGCGGAAGGCCGGGGTCAGGAAGGTGCCGGGCGCGATGGTGACGACCCGGATCCCGGCGGGGGCGAGGTCGCGCGCGAGCGGCAGCGTCATCGCGACGATGCCGCCCTTCGCCGCGCTGTACCCCGCCTGGCCGATGGTGCCGTCGAAGGCCGCGATGGAGGCGGTGTTGATGATGACGCCCCGCTCGCCGTGTTCGAGCGGCTCCGAGCGGGCGATCGCCGCCGCCGCCAGCCGGTCGATGTTGTAGGTGGACGCCAGGAAGATGTCGAGCACGCGGGTGAACGACGCCTGCGGCGCCGGGGCGTTCGACTTGTCGAGGGTGCGCTGGCCGCCCGGCCCGCCGTGGGCGACGACGGCGATGCGCAGCGGGCCCAGCTCGGTGGCCTGGTCGAGGGCCGCCTGGATGGACGCCTCGTCGGTCACGTCGGTGCGCGCGAAGGCCGCGCCCTCGCCGAGTTCCTCGACGACCGCGCGGCCCTTGTCCTCGTCGAGATCGGCGACGAGGACCTTCGCGCCCGCCGCGTGCAGTCGTCGTGACGTGGCGGCCCCGAAACCGCCCCCGCCGCCGGCCACGAAAGCCACCGCGCCCCTGATCTCCATCGCCGTACCGCCCTCTTCCGTTGTCCGTCGATCCCCGTGACGCCAGCTTACAGTTGAACAATTAAACTGAAATAGTTATATTGCGCCAGAGGGTAGAGGGGAGGGCAGCTCATGAGGCTCAGCTTCACCGCCGAGCACGAGCAGTTGCGGCGGGCCGTCCGCGATTTCCTGGCGGAGCGGTCGCCGGCGGCCGCGGTCCGGCGCCTGATGGACTCGACCGCCAACCGCGACGAGGACGTGTGGACCCGGCTGGCCGAGGAGCTCGGCCTGGTGGGCCTCGGCCTGCCCGAGCAGTACGGCGGTTCCGGCTTCGGCGAGGTCGAGATCGGGATCGTGCTGGAGGAGATGGGCCGGGCGCTGCTCGTGGCCCCCTACCTGAGTACCGCCGTGCTGGCGGGTCAGACCCTGGCGAGGTCCGACGACCAGGAGGCGCGGCAGCGGTGGCTGCCGGGGATCACGGCCGGCGCGCTGACCGCGACGCTGGCGGTCGCCGAGGAGTCGGGGTCGTGGGAGCTGACCGACCTGGCGACGAGCGCCGAGCTACGCGGCGGGCAGTGGCTGGTCTCCGGCACGAAGCACTACGTCCTCGACGGCCACAGCGCCGACCTGCTCCTGGTCGTGGCGCGGGCCGCGGACGGGACAGGGGTGTTCGCGGTCGAGGGGGCGGGCCCGGGCGTCGTTCGGGCCAAGCTCGACAGCCTCGATCCGACGCGGGATCTCGCCTCGGTCGTCCTGCGGGAGGCACCCGCGGTCCGGGTCGGCGGGGGCCGGGACGCGACGGTGTGGCTGGGAGAGGTCTACAACCGGGCGCTCGCGGCCCTGGCGTCGGAACAGATCGGCGGCGCGGCGCGGTGTCTTGAGCTCGCCGTCGACTACGCGAAGGTGCGGGAGCAGTTCGGTCGGCCGATCGGCTCGTTCCAGGCGATCAAGCACAAGTGCGCCGCCCTGCTCGTCGAGGTGGAGAGCGCCCGCTCGGCGGTCTACCACGCCAACGCCGCACTGGCCGTCGACGACCCGGAGGGGACGGTCGCCGCGGCCGTCGCGTCGGCGTACGCGTCGCGGGCGTTCACCCTCGCCGCCAAGGAGTGCATCCAGATCCACGGCGGCATCGGGTTCACGTGGGAGCACGACGCGCACCTCTTCCTGCGGCGGGCGAAGTCCTCCGAGCTGTTCTTCGGGGCACCGCGGGCGCAGCGCAGCCGGCTCGCGGACCTGGTCGGGATCTGACGATGACCATGACGCCAGAGGGCTCCGACCGATCCGCCGAGACCACCAGCGAGACGACCACCGAGACCGTCGCCGGGCCGGACAGCGACGAGGAGTTCCGCACCCGACTGCGGGACTTCCTGGTGACCCGGCATCCGGGGCGCCCGCCGAAGAAGCCGGACGAGCGGCTCGCCTGGACCAGGGCCTGGCTCGCGACCCTGTTCGACCACGGCTACGCCGGCCCCAGCTGGCCGCGTGAGTTCGGCGGGATGGATCTGCCGTTCGGGCGGCAGGTGATCTACCAGGAGGAGCTGGCCCGGGCGCGGGTTCCCGGCCCGCTCGGCACCGGCCTCGGCATCGCCGCCCCGACGATCATCCGGTACGGCACGCAGGAGCAGAAGGAACGCTGGCTCGCGCCGATGCTGCGCGGCGACAAGATCTGGGTGCAGGGGTACTCCGAACCCGGCGCCGGCTCGGATCTGCCGAGCCTGCGCACCACCGCCCGCCGGCAGGGCGACGACTACGTCGTCAACGGCCAGAAGGTCTGGACGTCGCACGCGACGAGCGCCGACATCATCTTCACGCTCGTCCGGACCGGCACGCAGCAGAGCCGCCAGCGCGGCATCAGCTACCTGATCGTGGACGCGCACGGGTCCGGCGTCGAGGTGCGGCCGCTGCGCGACCTGACCGGCGGGTACCTGTTCGCCGAGGTGTTCTTCGACGACGTCCGGGTACCGGTCGCCGACCGGATCGGGGCCGAGAACGAGGGCTGGCCGCTCGCGCGGACCAGCCTCGGGCACGAACGCGCCGCCGGGGCGATGAACCAGGCCGCGCTCTACCGGCGGGTGCTCACCGAGCTCGAGCAGCTCGCGCGGGAACGGGGCCTGCTGGGGGACGCGGTCGTCCGGGACCGGTTCGCGGACCTGGAGATCCGGGTGCGGGTCATGCGCTACAACGCCCAGCGGGTCATCTCCGACATCCTGGCCAAGGGCGAGCCGGGCCCGACGTCGTCGGTGTCCCGGCTGCTGATCACGGAGTTCGAGCAGGAGATCCACGAGCTCGCGGTCGACCTGCTCGGGCCGGCCGGCCTGTTGCTCAAGACCGAGCCCGGGTCGGTGCAGGGTGGGCGCTGGCTGCACGGATTCCTGCGGACCAGGGCGTCGACGATCGGCGCCGGCACCCGCGAGATCCAGCTCAACACGCTCGCCGAGCAGGTGCTCGGACTTCCGTACGACCCGGCGATGCCGCCGCGCTGATCATCGTTTGAGGAGACTCCATGCGGTTGGAGACCAGTCCGGACCTGGTGGAGTTCCGGGCCGAGGTTCGCGCGTTCATCGCCGAACACGGCCCGGGACCGCGCCGGCGCACGGGGGTCCGCGCGCCCGAGCCGGAGGAGATGCCCGGCCTGCGGGCCTGGATCGGAAAGCTTTACGCCGCCGGCTACCTCGGCCAGGCCTGGCCCGTCGAGTACGGCGGCCGGCCGGGCGCCCGCCCGGAGCACGGGTTCATCGTCGCGGAGGAGCTCGCGCGGGCCCGTACCTGGGGCGAGGTCGGCGCCGCGGCGCTCGCGGCCGGAGCGCTGATCGGGTTCGGCAGCGAGGAGCAGAAGCGGCGCTTCCTGCCGCGGATCCGGACCGCCGAGGACCTGTGGTGTCAGCTGTTCAGCGAACCGGGCGCGGGCAGCGACCTGGCCGCCCTGTCCACCCGGGCGCGCCTCGACGGTGACCACTACGTCGTCGACGGGCAGAAGGTATGGACGACGAACGGCCACCACGCCGACCTGGGCTACCTGCTGGCGCGCACGAGCACGGACGGCCCCAAGCAGGCCGGCATCACCGCGTTCGCGATGGACATGCGCAGCCCGGGCGTCGACATCCGCCCGCTGCGCGAGATCACCGGCACCAACGACTTCAACGAGGTGTTCCTCGACGGCGTGCGGATCCCGGTCGAGCGGGTGATCGGCCGGGTCGACGACGGCTGGCGGGTCGCCAACCTGAGCCTCGGCCACGAACGCAGCGGTGTGGGTGCCCGGGGGGTCGAGCTGTTCGGCCAGCTCGACGACCTGTTCGCGCTCGCCGAGCAGGCCACCGTCGGCGGCGGGCCCGCCCTGGCGGACGGCGCTACCCGCCAGCGGCTCGGCCGGCTCGCGACCCGCGTCCACGTGGCCGACAAGATGAGCAAGGCGGTGCAGTCGCGCATGGTCAACCGCACCGAGGACCCCGCGGACGCGCCGCTGGCCAAGGTGTTCTACAGCGAGGTCAACCTGGAGGCGGCCGAGACCGGCGTCGCCCTGCAGGGCATCGGCGGCATCGGCGTGGACGAGGACGCCCCCTGGGCGGACGGCTGGTGGCAGGACGCCTTCCTCTACGCCCGTGCCTACACGATCGCCGGCGGTGCGAACGAGGTGCTCAGGACGATCGTCGCCGAGCGGGCGCTGGGACTGCCGAGGGACAAGCGTTGACCGCGAGCGAGATCGGCGTCGCGGTCGAACCGGCAGGTCGGCGGTACGGCATGCCGTGGCGCGGGGCGGACGCCGCGCGGGCGGCCGAGCAGGCCGGCATGACGGCGTTCTGCAGCGGCGAGTTCGTGGACCACGAGGCCTACGCGTCGCTGACCGAGATGGTGCTCGGCACCGAGCGGGCGCTGGTCGGCCCGGCCATCGCGTACGCGTTCGCGCGCACGCCGTACGCCCACGCGGCGGGAATCCGCAGCGCGTGGGCGCATGCCCCCGGGCGGGTGTTCCTCGGTCTCGGCTCGGGGGCCTACCGCATCAACCGGGACTGGTTCGGCGTCGAGGCCGACCGCCCGGTGGCGCGGATGGCGGACCTGGTCGGGGCGATCCGGGCGTGGCTGCACGCCGAGAACGGTCAGCCGGTGACCTACGACGGCGAGTTCTACCGGATCGCCGCGTCGGTCGGCGCGCCCGTCCTCGGCCGGATCGACGCCCCGATCCTGCTCGCCGGGTTCAACCGGCTGATGGCGGCGACCGCCGCGCGGGTGGCCGACGGGGTCGTCGGGCACGGGCTGTTCACCCGTACCTGGTGGGACGACGTGGTGCGGCCGGCGATGGCGCGGGGCGCGTCCGACGCCGCGCGGGACACTCCGGCGCTCGAGCACGGCTGGGTGATCACCGCGATCGACGACGATGACCCCGGGCGCGCGGTCACCGACGCCCGACGGATGATCGCGTTCTATCTGACCGTCAAGACCTACGACCCGTACGTCGCCCATCACGGCTGGACCCGGCAGGTCGAGGCGATCCGCGAGGCCTTCGCGCGCCGCGACAGCGACGCCATGGCCGCGGCGGTCACGGACGACATGGTCGAGCAGATCGCGATCTGCGGCACCACGTCCGACGGCCGCGCGGCACTCGCCCGTCGCGGTGACTCGCTGCCGCGCGACGTCGCCTACCTCGCGCCGCCGTCGTACCTGGTCAGCGGCCGTCGAGGCCGGCGCTACGCGCTCGCGAGCCTCGGCCTGCTCGACGGTTCCTCCCCGGCACAGCGGTGAGTGCGCACCCGCGGGTGTCGGTCAGCGGGCTGTGCTTCCCGGAGCTGTCCGCGCCTGACACCCTGGAGGCCGTCGCGGCGCTCGGGGTCACGAACGCCTCGCTGACCGGGGCGAAGGTGCGCGCCGCCGGCGCCGAGGCCGTCGCCGCCGCGAGTCGTCGGCACGGCGTGCGCGTGGTGACCATGACGGCGGCGCTGGGCCTTGATCTGCGGCCCGGCGCCGAGACTGTCGCGGCACAGCTCCGCAACGCGCGCGTGGACGTCGACAACGCCGCCGCCGTCGGGGCGGGCACGGTGTACGGGCTCACCGGCCCTCGTCCGGGCGCGGACTGGGACGCGGGGGCCGCGGCCTACGCGGACGCCGTCACCGAACTCGTCGACCACGCCGCCGGGCGCGGGGTGACCCTCGCGGTCGAGCCGGCGAACTGGCTCTACGCCGACCTCACGTTCGTCCACTCGTTCCACGACGCGCTGCGGCTCGCCCGCCGGGCCGGGATGGGCGTGTGCCTCGACCTGTTTCACGTCTGGACCGAAGGCGGACTGCGGGCGGAGATCGCCGCCAACGCCGACGCCGTCGTGCACGTGCAGCTCAGCGACATGGTCCTCGGCGACCGGACGCTGCCGTGCCGAGCCGTGCCCGGCGACGGCGACGTACCCCTGGCGAGCCTCGTGGGCTGGCTGCTCGAGGCCGACTACCAGGGCGTTTTCGACTGCGAGCTGAGCGGGCCGCGGATCGACGCGCTCGGGACCCGGACGGCGGCGGCCCGGTCAGTCGCCTGGCTGACGGGCCTGCTCACCGACCTCACCGACCCTCGGCGCCTGACAAGCCCGGCGCCCGAATCAGATCGTTAGAGGAGAGGTACAGCCATGGCCCAGGCCGTGATCGTCAGTGCGGTACGCACGCCCATCGCGACGTCGTTCAAGGGGACGCTGAGGGACACCTCGGCCGAGGACCTGGCCACGGCGGTCGTCCGGGCCGCGGTGGACCGTTCGGGGCTGGCGCCGGAGGACGTCGACGACGTCATCCTCGCCGAGGAGCTGGCGGGCGGCGGCGACATCGCCAGGTACGCCGCCTTCGCGGCCGGGCTGACGGCGGCGCCGGGCCAGGCCGTCAACCGCCACTGCGCGGCGAGCCTCGCGGCGGTGGGCAACGCGGCGGCGACGATCCGGGCCGGGATGGACCGCGCGGTCGTCGCCGGGGGCACCCACTCCTCGTCGATGAACCCGAAACTGTCGTGGCGGGTGCCCGGATCGGACGAGCCGCGCGCCGGGTTCAACCCCACGTTCCCCTACTACGAGGGCGCCACCGACGACGTGACCCTCGCCGTCGGCTGGAACACCGCGCTGGAGGTGGGCATCACCCGCGCGGAGCTGGACGCCTGGGCCAAGCGGTCCCACGACCGGGCGATCGCCGCGATCGACGCCGGCGTCTTCGACGACGAGATCGTCCCGATCGACGTCGTCGCGGCGGGGGAGAAGATCCGCTTCGCCGTCGACGAGCACCCGCGGCGGGGCTCGACGCTGGAGAAGCTGGCCACGCTGAAGCCGCTGCACCCCGAGATCGAGGGCTTCGGCATCACCGCGGGGAACGCGAGCGGCGTGAACGACGCCGCCGCGGCCCTGATGCTGGTCAGCGACGACCTCGCCCGGGAGCGGGGCCTCACCCCGCTGGCCCGGGTGCGAGCCTGGGCGGCACTCGGGGTGGCGCCGCACCGCACCGGGATGGCCGGGGTGGAGGTCATCCCGCGGGTGCTGGAGCGGGCCGGGATCGAGGTGGCCGACGTGGACGCCTGGGAGATCAACGAGGCCTTCGCCTCGGTGCCCATCGCCGCCTGCCGCCTGCTGGGGATCCCGGAGGAGCTGGTCAACCAGTACGGCAGCGGTTGCAGCCTCGGGCATCCGGTCGCGGCCTCCGGGGCGCGGATGCTGACCACGCTGACGCACCACCTGCGCCGGCGCGGCGGCGGGATCGCCGTGGCGGCGATGTGCGCCGCGGGCGGCCAGGGCGGCGCAGTGGTCATCGAGGCGCCGTGAGGGTCGGGATGCCGCTGAAGTACTCCGGCGGTTTCACCGAGACCGTCGCGGACCTTCGCGACTTCGAGGCGGCCGGGCTCGACCTGGTCATGCTCCCGGAGGCCTACAGCTTCGACTCGGTGAGCCAGCTGGGCTACCTGGCGGCCCGGACCTCGACGGTGCTGCTGGCCACGAGCATCCTGAACATCTACTCGCGCACCCCGGCCCTGCTGGCGATGACGGCGGCCGGGCTGGACTACGTGTCCGACGGCCGCTTCGTGCTCGGCCTGGGCGCGTCGGGGCCGCAGGTGATCGAGGGGTTCCACGGCGTGCGCTACGACGCCCCGCTCGGGCGCACCCGCGAGGTCGTCGAGATCTGCCGGGCGGTCTGGCGGCGCGAGCCGCTCAGCTACGACGGCCGCCACTACCGCCTGCCACTGGACGCCGCGCACGGCGGCAGCGGCCTGGGGAAGCCGCTGAAGCTGATCAACCATCCGGTCCGGTCCGCGGTGCCGATCGTGCTCGCCGCGCTGGGACCCAGGAACGTCGAGCTGGCCGCCGAGATCGGCGACGGGTGGGAGCCGATCTTCTACCTCCCCGAGGCGGCGCCGGCCGCCTTCGGTGAGTCGCTGGCGGCCGGTCGGGCCCGGCGGGCGAGCGCGTTGGGGCCGCTCGACGTCGTGGTGCCCACCCAGCTGCTGATCAGCGACGACGCGGAGGAGATCGAGACCGCCCTCCAGGCCGTGCGCGAGCACCTCGCGCTCTACGTCGGCGGCATGGGCGCCCGGGGCAGGAACTTCTACAGCGAGCTCGCCGGCCGCTACGGGTTCGCGGCGGCGGCCGCCGAGGTGCAGGACCACTACCTCGCCGGGCGCAGGGCGCAGGCCGCGGCCGCGGTGCCGGAACGGCTGGTGCGCGGGGTCTCGCTGATCGGACCGCCCGGCTATGTGCGGGAGCGGGTGGCGGCGTTCGCCGAGAGCGGGGTGACGACGCTGAACGGGCTGCCGCTGGCCGGCACCCACCGCGGGCGGCTCGCCGACGTCGAGCGGCTCAAGGAGTACGCGTCGTCGGCGCTTCCCGGACATTACCGTGATAGGTATAATGAGCTAACTAATTGATTGCTATCGCGTGGGGTGAATGATGTCGATGGTTCTCCTCGGTGACGAGGAACGTGCCTTGCGCGACTCGGTCCGGTCGTTCCTCGACAAGGTGGTCGCGCCGGAGGTCGGGGACCACGAGCGGGCGCGCACGTTCCCCTGGGAGCTACTGCCGCAGCTCTACGACTTCGGCTACGTCCGCGGCGGGGTGCCCGAGGCGCTCGGCGGCGACGAACTGCCGATGATGATGCAGGCGATCCTCATGGAGGAGGCCGGCCGCTGCTGGGGTTCGCTGCGCACGACCGTGAACGTCCAGGGCATGGTGGCCCGGACGCTGGCCGCCGCGGCCAGCGAGGACCAGCGGGCGCGGTTCCTGCAGCCGCTGCTGGCCGGGAGCCGCTTCGGCTGGTTCGGGCTCACCGAGCCCGGCGCCGGCTCCGACGCCGGGGCGCTGCGCACGACCGCGCGCGCCAGCGGCGACGGCTACCTGGTGAACGGCAGCAAGCTCTACATCACCAACGCGCTGGGCTGCGACTTCGGCATCCTGTTCGCCCGGGTGGTCGATCACGACGGGACCGATCACGGGGTGAGCGCGCTGTTGGTCGACGCCGCCGAGTCCGAGTTCGGCGTGCACGACATCCCGCACATGCCGCTTCGCTCGACGACCAGCTGCGAGCTGTCCTTTCACGACACCTACGTTCCCGCGGCCAACGTGCTCGGCGCGCTGGGCGGCGGGTTGTCGCTGGGCATGAAGGCGGTGAACGCGGGGCGGCTGAACATGGCGATGGGCGCGGTCGGCCTGTCGCAGGCGTGCCTCGAGGCGTCGATCGCGTTCTGCCGGCAGCGGGAGCAGTTCGGCAAGCCCATCGCCGCCTTCCAGCTGGTCCAGCAGATGGTGGTGGAGATCGCCACGCTCACCGAGACCTCGCGGCTGTTGGGGTACAACGCCGCGCGGGCCGTCGACGCGGGCGAGCCGGGTCGCTACGAGTGCTCGATGGCGAAGTACTACTGCGGGGAGTCGGCGGGCCGGGCGGCGACGCTGGCCCTGCAGGTGCACGGCGGCGCCGGGCTGATGGAGGAGTCGCCGGTGGAGCGCTACTTCCGCGACGCGCGCGAGGCGACGATCCCGGAGGGCACCAGCCAGATCCAGATCCTGCACCTGGGCAAGGCCCTGCTCGGCCACTCAGCCCTGCGGTGAGCGGACCTCGTCGAGGCCGTGGACTTCGTCGGCCGGGTCGAGCGGGCCGGTGGCGGCGGTGACCGCCGCGAAGGGCCGGCCGATCCGGTCGCAGGCCAGCCGCAGTCGCGCGCCGATGTCCGCGGTCAGCTCGTCGGTGAAACGGCTGGTGAAGCCGACGGCCGCCGCGACCAGCGACACCGAGCCGTCGGTGTCGAACACGGGTGCCGCCACCGTGCTCACGCCGAGCGCGAAGCCCTGGTGATCGACCGCCCAGCCGCGCTCGCGGACGGTGTCGAGCTCGCGGGCGAACTCCGCCAGGTCGGTGGTGCTGCGTTCGGTGAACCGGACCAGCCCGCCGGCCAGCACCTCGGCCGCGGTCGCCGGCGGGTCGAACGCGAGGAACGCGCGCCCGAACGAACCGCCCTGGATCGGCAGCCGCGCGCCCGGCTCGACGGTGATGTGCACGCCGTGGTCGCGTTCGAACCGGTCGATGATGGACACCTCGCCGGTGCCGATTCGGCGGTAGAGCACGACCGTGGCCTCGAACTGGGCGACCAGCCCGGCCAGGTCACGGCGGGCCACCGCGACCAGGTCGAACTGGCGGCTGGCGGCGTTGCCGAGCTCCACCAGCGCCGGGCCGAGGGAGTAGGTGCGGGCGCGCTGGTCGTAGCGGACCGCGTCGAGCTCGACGAGCGAACGCAGGATGTAGAAGGCCGTGCTCTTGTTGAGCCGGGTGGCCGCCACGATCTCGGTCAGCGGCGCCGGCCCGGACCGGGTCAGCGAGAGGAGCACGCCGAAGGCCCGCTCGATCGCCGGCACCCGGGAGGCGGGGGCGTGGAGTTCGTGGCCGGTCCGGCTGTCTCGGTCCGGCATACGTCCCCCTCGAAGGCGTGGTCTTGACGGCGTGCGTCGCACCTGGTGATGCTAATGCCAGAACGATGTTCTCTATAGAGAACCTGAGCGAGGAGCCTCCGCTGCCAGCATCAGCCCCCTCGGACGACGTCCTGGTGCGCCACGAGGACGGGGTCCTCACCATCACGATCAACCGTCCCGACCAGCGCAACGCCGTGAACGGCGAGGTCTCCCGGGGCATCGCGGCCGCCCTCGACCTGCTCGACTCGACTCCCGAGCTGCGGGTCGCGGTGCTGCATGGCGCCGGCCCGAGCTTCTGCGCGGGCATGGACCTCAAGGCGTTCGCCGCCGGTGAGAAGACCTCGGACCCGGTGCGCGGCTTCGCCGGGGTGGTCGAACGGCCGCCCGCGAAGCCACTGATCGCGGCGGTCGAGGGGTGGGCGTTGGGCGGCGGCTTCGAGATCGTCCTCGCGTGCGACCTGGTGGTGGCGGGCCGCGGGGCGCGGTTCGGGCTGCCGGAGGTCCGCCGCGGACTGGCCGCGCGCGGCGGTGGCGCCTTCCGCCTGCCGCGCCGGCTGCCCCACATGCTCGCCATGGAGCTGCTCCTCACCGGCGCACCGCTCGAGGCCGAGCACGCGGCCCGGTTCGGCCTGGTGAACCGGCTGGTCGACGACGGCGGGGCGCTGGGCGCCGCCCTGGGGCTCGCGGGCGTGGTCGCCGAGAGCGCGCCGATGTCGGTGCGGGCGTCCAAGCAGGTCGCGGTGGAGTCCGCCGACTGGCCGGTCGGCGAGGGTTTCGAGCGGCAGCGGGCGCTGTTCGAACCGGTCTTCGCCTCCCGCGACGCGGCCGAGGGAGTGGCCGCCTTCCGGGAGCGGCGCGCTCCGGTCTGGCGGGACGCATGACGGAGACGCCCGCCCCCGCCCCGTTCCCGTTCCCGTTCCCGGGCCCGTCCCCGGGCCCGGCCGCTGCCGCGGCGGCCGGGTCGCAGGCGCTGGGCGACGTCACGGTCGTGTGCCTCAGTGCCCTCGGGCCCGTCCCGTTCGCGACCATGCTGCTCGCCGACCTGGGTGCCCGGGTGATCCGGGTCGACCGGGCCGACCGGCCCGGTGGCGTCACCGGGCTGCGGCTCGAGGACGATCCGCGTACCCGGGGCCAGCGCGGCATCGGGGTCGACGTCCGGCATCCGTCGGGCCGGTCCGTGATGCTGCGGCTGGTCGAGACGGCGGACGTGTTCCTGGAGGGAATGCGCCCCGGCGTCGCCGAGCGGCTCGGGCTCGGCCCGGACGATCTGCTGGCCGTCAATCCCCGCCTGGTGTACGGGCGGGCGACGGGCTGGGGGCAGTCGGGCCCGCGCGCGCAGCAGGCCGGGCACGACATCAACTACGCCGGTCTCGCCGGCGGCCTGTACCCGACCGGACCGGCCGAGCTGCCGCCGCTGCCGCCGCTCAACCTGCTGGCCGACTTCGCCGGCGGCGGTTCCTACCTCGCCCTCGGCGTGCTCGCGGCCCTGCACCACCGCGCGGCGACCGGGCGCGGCCAGGTGGTCGACGCGGCCATGGTCGACGGCGTCGCCAACCTCACGGCGATGATGCACGGAATGCTCGCGGCCGGCCTGTGGAGCGATCGCCGCGGCGACAACCTGCTCGACGGCGGCGCGCCGTTCTACCGCACCTACCGCACCGCCGACGACGGCTTCGTCGCCGTGGGCGCGCTGGAGCCGCAGTTCTACCGGCTGCTGCTGGAGAATCTCGGGCTCGACCCCGCGCGGTGGCCGCAGCACGACCGGTCGACCTGGCCCGAGCAGGAGCGCGTCCTTGGGGGTTTGTTCGCCGCGCGCACCCGGGACGAGTGGGCGAAGCTGTTCGACGGCGTCGACGCCTGCGTGACGCCGGTGCTGAGCCTGGCGGAGGCGGCGGCCTCGGCCGAGCTGCGCGAGCGCGGGACGTTCGTCGAGTGGGGCGGCGTCGCGCAGCCGGCGCCCGCGCCCCGGCTGTCTGCGTCCCCGGCCGTCGAACGTCCCCGGTCGGGCTGGCGCAGCCATTCGACCGAAATCCTGACCGAGCTCGGGCTGACCGAGACGGAGCGGGCGGCGCTGCGCGACGCGGGCGTGATCGCTTAGGGCCCCGGCGGCACCGCCGCCCGCGGCCGTTCCAGCCGCGGACCCGCCGGCAGCCGCACGACGACGATCGAAGGAGATCCATGCCCGACGAGACGCCGGTCAACGAGACGCCGGCCCCCGCTACTCCGGCCAAGGAACACGCTGGCAAGGTCGTGCTGATAACGGGGGGCGGCCGCGGCTTCGGCAAGGCGTTCGGTGCCGCGCTGACCGAGCGCGGGGCGCACGTAGTGCTGGCCGACATCGACGGTGACGTCGCCTCGGCCGCCGCGGCCGAACTCACCGCGCTCGGCGGCAGCGCGGCCGGGGTCGCCTGCGACGTGACGGACGAGGCCCGCGTCGGCGAGGTGGTGGCCGACATCGTCCGCGCGCACGGCGGGCTGGACATCCTGGTCAACAACGCGGGGCTGCACTCGGCCGCCTTCAACAAGCCGACCGCCGAGCTCGGCGCCGGCCGGATCCGCCGGCTGTTCGAGGTCAACGTGATGGGCGTCGTCATCTGCACGCTGGCCGCGAAGGACGCGATGAGCGGGCGGCCGGGCGCCGCCGTCGTCAATATCTCCTCCTCGGCGGCCTACGCCAACCGGACCGCCTACGGCGTCTCCAAGCTCGCGGTCCGCGGCTTCACCGCGCAGTTCGCCCGCGAGCTGGCCACGGTCGGCGTCCGGGTCAACGCGATCGCCCCCGGGCTGATCCTCACCGACACCGTGCGGGCCGAGCTGCCCGCGACCGAGGTCGCGCGCGTCCTCGCGCAGCAGGTCCTGGCGCGCGAGGGCGAGGAGCGGGACGTGGTGAACGCGCTGCTCTACCTGGTCTCCGACGCGGCCGCCTTCATCACCGGGGAGACGCTGCGGGTCACCGGCGGGTTCGCGCTCTCGGTCTAGCCGACCCGAGCTGAGGAGATGGGACACGCATGGCAGATCACCAGGCTGGCACGGATCACCCGGCTGGCACGGTTCGCCAGGCTGACGCTGCTCGTCAGGCCGAATCAGCCCTGACCGCCGACCTGGCGAGGCGGCTGGCCGACCGGCTGCCCCAGTGGCGTGGCGGGGCGCGGGTCAGTGAGGTCCGCCCGCTGACCGGCGGCACGTCGAGTCTGACGTTCCTCGTCGACGTGGCCGGCGTGCCGGCGGCGGAGTCCCCGATCGTGGTCAAGCTCGCGCCGCCCGGCCTGGCGCCGGTCCGCAACCGCGACGTCCTGCGGCAGGCTCGCGTGCAGGCGGCGCTGCAGGGCGGGTGGCTGCAGGGCGGGCGGCGGCAGCTGGCGCCCGACGTCCTGTTCTCCGATCCCGGAGCACCGCCCGGGATCCCGCCGTACATGGCGATGAACCTCGTTCCCGGGGAGTGCGTCGAGCCGGTGCTCAGGCCGGTCGCGGACCGGCCCGTCCCCGAGCTGGTGCGCGCCCGGTATCTCGACGCGGCCGGCGTCCTGGCCGACCTGCACGATGTCGTTCCCGCGGCGGCCGGCCTCGCCGACGAACCGGTGGTGGACCTGGCGGCGGAGATCGATCGCTGGCGCCGTGCCTTCGAGACCCTTCCCGACGGGATGCGCGGCGACTACGAACGCGCCGCCGGCGCGCTGGTGGCGACGATCCCCGCGCCGCTGCCGCCCGTGATCAACCACGGCGACTACCGGCTGGGCAACACGCTGTGCGAAGGGGCCCGGATCGCGGCGGTCATCGACTGGGAGATCTGGACCGTCGGCGACCCGCGGGTGGATCTCGCCTGGCTGACGTTCTTCACCGACGACGCCGGCCATCCCGCGGCCGAACCGGGGCCGCCGGCCGGCACACCCACGCCCGACGAGGTCATCCGAGCCTACGAGCGCCGGCGCGGGGTGCCGATCGCCGACCTGGACTGGTTCCACGCCCTCACGCGCTACAAGGAGGCGGCGGCGACCGGGCTGCTGCTGAAGCGGGCGGTCAAGACCGGCCGGGAGGTGAACGGCGCGCTGGCCCGGATGGTGACCGCGCTGCCGGGACTGGTCCAGGAGACGCTGAAGATCGTTGGGGATTGACCCCACGGCAGACGATCCGAGGTCTGTGGACGCTGGCGCCCGCCGACCGCTGTGGCGAACGGGAGAATTCTGTGGACGACGATGTCATTGGGAGCACGCCCCGCCCACCCGACGGCGACTGGCTCGGCACGCCGTACCTGAGACTTGAGCGGCACGAGCCGTTCGGGCACCTGGTCGTCGACCGGCCCGAGGCCCGCAACGCGCTCACTCCCGCGATGTACTTCGGCGTGCGCTACGCCGTCCGGCGGGTCGACGCGGACCCGGCGCTCGCCGGCCTGCTGATCACCGGGGTCGGCGACGTGTTCATCCCCGGCGGCGATCTGGGCAAGAACGCCGGCGACCACTGGCTGCACCTCGGCGGGGTTCCCGGGGCCATCGACGTACTTCCCTTCGATGTCCTGCGGCAGAGCGTCAAGCCGGTGGTGGCGGCGGTGAACGGGATCTGCCAGGGCGGCGGCCTCATCATCGCGCTGTGCTCGGACATCGCGGTGGTGAGCGAGCGGGCGACCTTCCGGGTGCCGGAGCTGC
This sequence comes from Frankia sp. Mgl5, assembly GCF_023242985.1. Classification (NCBI taxonomy): domain Bacteria; kingdom Bacillati; phylum Actinomycetota; class Actinomycetes; order Frankiales; family Frankiaceae; genus Frankia; species Frankia sp. Mgl5. The sequence goes on from NZ_JALKFY010000809.1 coordinate 26,058, forward strand.
TCCGCGGGATCTCGGACACCTACTTCGCCTCGATGCTGGCACGCCTCGTCGGGCCGGTGCGCACGCGCGACCTGATGCTCACCGGTCGCACCCTCACAGCCCAGGAGGCGGTCGAATGGGGCCTGGTGAGTCGGGTCGTCCCCCATGACGAACTCCTCGACGCGGCCGCTGCGGTGCTCGCCCAGTGCTGCCAGACCGCCCCCGGCGCCCGCCGCGACGTCAAGCGCGTGCTGGACCAGTACGGCGGGCTGCACGACCGCATCGCGTTCTTCGACAGCCTGCAGCGGGATGAGTCGCGCGAGGGCTTCTCCGCCTTCATCGAGAAGCGTTCGCCCAACTGGGTGCCCGAGTCGCTGCGCCGCGACGCCCGCGCCTGACCGGGGAAGCGGCCCAGGGTGGTCGTGCCGGTACCGGTCGCTTGCTGCCGACCACGATCTAATATAACTTAGTTATACAATTAAGGGTCGGTCCGGCGGGTGTGATGTCCCGGCCCGGCTTCGGCCACGTACGGAGGTGCGAGCATCAAGCGACCCGCTGAGAACCCAGGCAGGATCCGAGCCCGAGCCGCCTGCGGGCCCCGCCGCGCGGGTCGGGAGACGCGGTGAGGGCCGCCCGCGTCGAGGCGTACGGCGGTCCGGCCGACGTCGTCATCCGTGACGTACCCGCTCCGGAGGCGACGCCGGGCCACGTCGTCGTCGACGTGGCCGCGGCCGCGCTGAACTTCCCCGACCTGCTGCTGATCGCGGATCGCTACCAGGTGTCGGCGCCGCTGCCCTTCACCCCCGGGTCCGAGTTCGCCGGCCGGGTGGCGGCGGTGGGAGAAGGTGTCACCGGTCTCGCCGTGGGTGATCCCGTTCACGGCTCGGTGTTCTCCGGCGCGCTGGCCGAGCAGGTGCTGGCGCCCGCGACCGCGGTCTCGCCGATCCCGCCCGGGCTGTCGATGGTCGAGGCGGCGGCGTTCCGGGTGACCTACCTGACCGCGTACCACTGCCTGGTCACGATCGGAGAGCTGGCACCCGAGCAGTGGGTCGTCGTCCTGGGGGCCGCCGGCGGCGTCGGTTCCGCGGCGGTCGACATCGCCGTCAGGCTCGGTGCCCGCGTCATCGCCGCGGCCTCGTCACCCGAGCGGCTGGCGGTCTGCAAGGAGCTCGGTGCCGAGGCGTGCATCGACTACACGACGGAAGACCTCAAGCTCCGGATCAAGGAGATCACGGGCGGCGGCGCCGACCTCGTCGTCGACCCGGTCGGCGACCGGTGGGCCGAGCCGGCGCTGCGCGCGATCCGCTGGGGTGGCCGCTTCGTCGTCGTGGGCTTCGCGGGCGGCGAGATCCCGCGGATCCCGCTGAACCTCGTGCTGCTGAAGAACATCACGGTGCGCGGGATCGAGCTGCGTACGTGGTCCGCGCGGCTGCCCGAGGAGACGGCGCGGGCGCGCGAGGGGCTGGCGACACTGGTCGCGCAGGGGATGCGGCCGCTCGTGTCCGAGGTGCACGACCTCGACGACGTGGCCGTCGCCCTGCAGCGCGTCGCCGACCGGGCGCCGACCGCCAAGGTCGTCATCCGCGTCGCGGACTGACGGCGCCGGCCGCAACGCGAGAACTTCGACCGCGACGGCTTCGATCGCGAGAACTGCGACTGCGAGAACTTGGACCGCGAGAACGAGGAGACGGCATGGCAGACTCGGTGCTGGTCGAGCGGCACGGCGCCGTCCTGGTCATCACGATCAACCGCCCGGAGGCCCGGAACGCGCTCGACGCCGAGGCCGCGCGAGGTATCGCGGCGGCAGCCGACGAGCTGGACGGCGACCCGGAGCTGCGGGTGGGCGTGCTCACCGGGGCCGGTGGTTCGTTCTGCGCCGGCATGGACCTGAAGGCGTTCCTGCACGGTGAGACCCCCAACATCAAGGGCCGCGGTTTCGGCGGGATCACCATGACGCCACCGCGCAAGCCGCTGATCGCCGCGGTGGAGGGCTGGGCCCTGGCCGGCGGCTTCGAACTGCTACTGGCGTGCGACCTGGTCGTGGCGGCAGTGACGAGCAAGTTCGGCGTACCCGAAGTCAAGCGCGCGCTGGTGGCCGGCGGTGGCGCCGCGATGCTGCTGCCGCGCCGGATCGCCTTCTCGGTCGCGCTGGAGCTCCTGCTGACCGGTGAGCCCGTGACGGCGGAGCGGGCGGCGGCGCTGGGGCTGGTCAACCGGGTCGTGCCGGAGGGCGCGGCGCTGGCCGGGGCGCTCGAGCTCGCGGCCAAGATCGCCGCCAACGGGCCGTTGGCGGTGGCGACGACCAAGCAGATCGCGCGGGCGCAGGCCGACTGGACGGTCGAGGAGGGCTGGCAGCGGCAGGCCGAGTTGTGCGCCCCGGTGTTCGCCTCCGAGGATGCGCGCGAGGGCGCGACCGCCTTCGCCGAGAAGCGCCCCCCGGTGTGGCTCGGCCGGTGACGGCGCGCTCGGCCGGTGACGGCGGGCTCCGTCGGGTGACCCGCGGTGCCGCGCCGCTCGAGGCCGGCCGCCTGGCCGGCGCCGACGGGCATCGGGCCGGGGCACCACAGGAACGCCATCCCTACGAGAAGCGGGAGCCGTTATGGCCGACGTCAGCCAGACCCGTCGGTCCGAGACCGACGGGATCCTGACGCTCACCCTCACACGCGACGAGAAGCTCAACGCCGTCAGCCCCGAGATGATCGAGGCGCTGCGCCAGGCCGCGACCGATCTGGGTGAGCGCGGCGACCTCAAGGTGCTCGTGATCGCGGCGGAGGGCCGCTACTTCACGGCCGGCATCGACATCCGCCAGAGCGGTGCCGGCGGCAAGCGCGGGTACGCCGCGGACGGCAGCTTCAGCCCGCGGCGGCTGCGCCATGAATACCGGCGGCTGCACCTGGTCTTCGACGAGCTGGAGGCGGTCGAGAAGCCCGTCGTCCTGGCCGCGCACGCGCCGTGCCTGGGCGTCGGCCTCGAACTGGCCGCGTCCTGCGACTTCCGGCTGGCGTCCACCGCCGCGAGGTTCTCCCTGCCCGAGCTGCCCGCGCTCGCCGTCATCCCGGGCTCCGGGGGCATCAGCCGGGTGACCAGGCTGGTCGGCCCGCACTGGGGCAAATGGCTCGCGTTCGGGGAGGAGGTCGACGCCCACCACGCCCGGGACATCGGGCTCGTGCACGCCGTCTACCCGGCGGAGGAGTTCTCCGAGCGGGTGAGCGCCTTCGCTCGCAAGCTCGCCCGGCTGCCCTCGGAGGCGGCGGGCGTGGCGAAGGTGGCCGTCGACGTCGCGGCGAGCGTGGACCGGCAGACGGCACGCGATTTCGACCGCTTCGCCAACACCATCCTGTTGACGTCGGACGAGCACCGGGCGCTGACCCGGGCCTTCGAGACGCGCAAGAAGTCCGCTGAGTAGAGCTGACGTCCAGTAGAGCTGACGTCGAGCAGATCTTCGAGGGATCTGATGCCGAGGGGTGCTGACGCAGGCAGCGTCAGCACCCCTCGGCGTCGCCGTGCGTTCCGGGTCAGCTGGCCTGGCCCAGGTAGGCGCGCTCGATCCGGCTCTCGTCGGCCGCGAGCTCCTTGGCGTCCCCCCGGAGCACGACGTCGCCGTGCGAGAGGACGATCGCGGTGTCGGAGACGCCGAGGGCGAGCGCCACGTGCTGCTCCACGAGGATGCAGGCGACGCCGGACTCGTCCGCGACCCACCGGATGACCGGCAGGAGAGACTCGACGATCACCGGCGCGAGGCCCATGCTGAGCTCGTCGATGAGAAGTACCTTCGGGTCCTGCATCAGCGCCCGGCCGATCGCCAGCATCTGCTGCTCGCCGCCGGAGAGGTTCCCGGCCGCCACCTTCATCCGGGGCCGCAGGCCGGGGAAGTGGTCGAGAACCTGGTCGACCGTCGTGCCGCCGCGACGGGCGGCCAGCTTCAGGTTCTCGTGGGTGGTGAGGCTCTTGAACAGCGAGCGGTCGTCCGGCACGAGCACCAGCCCCGCGCTCACCGCGGAGCGTGCCGAGCCGGGCTTCACCGCCACCCCGCCGATCTCGACGTGCCCCGCCAGCGGCGGCAGCAGGCCGGCGATCGTCATCAGCAGGGTGGTCTTGCCCGCCCCGTTCGGTCCGATCAGCGCGAGCACCTCACCGGCCTTCAGGGTGAGGTCGGCGCCGCGCACGGCCGGCCGGCCGGCCGTGTAGCCGGCGTCCATCCCGGCGCACCGCAATGCGGCGGTCATCGCACCTCCTCCGCGTGCACGCGCTCTGCGTGCCCGTGCTCCGCGTGCCCGTGCGTCGTGCCCAGGTAGGCGCGGGTGACCTCCGGGTTGCGCTGGATCTCCGCCGGTGTGCCGACCACGATTACCTCCCCGAGGTTGAGCACCACGATCCGGTCGCACACGTCCAGGACGAGGCCCATGTCGTGGTCGACCATGACGATGGTGATGCCGGCGTCGCGGATGGCCCGCAGCCGCTCGCCCAGCCAGCGGCTCTCGGTCGTGTCCAGCCCGGCGGCCGGCTCGTCCAGCAGGACGATCGCCGGACGCCCGGCCAGCGCGCGGGCGACGGAGACCAGCTGACGCTGCCCGACGGACAGCTCCCGCACCGGGGCGTCGGCCACCGCCTCGAGATGCAGGATGGTGAACAACCGGTCGATGTCGACATGCGACGGCGTGGCGCCGTCACCCGACGAGCGGGCCGCCATCGTGCCCGTCTGGACGTTCTCCCGGACGCTGAGATCGTCGTACAGCTCGATGCCCTGGAAGGTCCGGCCGAGGCCGCGCCGACTCCGCTGATGGGGTTTGAGGCCGTCGAGCCTGCGGCCGAGGAACTCGATCGACCCGGTCGCGTCGGCATAGCCGCTGACCGCGTCGATCAGGGTCGTCTTGCCGGCGCCGTTCGGGCCGATGAGGCCGACGATCTCGCCGCGGTTGACATCGAAGGTCACGTCCTGGTTCGCGACGACGGCGCCGTAGCGCACGCCGACGCCGCTGACCCGCAGCAGCGGGCCCGCCATGGCCTCGTGGGTGTCGCGGGGTATCGACAGCTCGGAGGCTGTGCTCGCCGCGGCCTCGTCCCCGGACGGCCCGTCCCCGGACGGCCGGGGGCGGGAGGCCGGCGATCGGCGTCCGAGCCAGGTGCGCAGCGCGCCCAGATGTTCGTGCACCGGCCCGACGATGCCCTCCGGGTTGAGGATGACGGTGAGCACCAACAGGACGCCGCTGACGGTCGTGTAGTAGTCGCCCAGGGCCACCGTGTCACGGCGGAGGAGGAAGGCCGCCAGGGTCAGCACCCCGACCACGCCGGACAGCGCCGGGATCAGCTTCGGCCGGATCTCGGCGACGATCGCGAGGACGGGCAGCCCGACCAGCAGGACGTAGACGCCCAGCGGCAGGCCCTTGTCGACCAGGGTGAAGATGATGCCGCCCGCGCCGATGAGCCCGGCGTTGATGCCGCCGGACACCGACGTGACGCCGGCCAGGTACGCGGTGGCGAACAGCGCGACGCAGCCCATCGCGGTGTACGAACTCGAGTCCGCCACGGTCTGCTGGTAGGCCAGCATGGCGCCGCCCAGCCCGGCGAGGAACCCGCCGATGGCGAAGGCGACGAGCTTCACCTGCGACACGGAGATGCCCGAGGCGGCGGCCGACCGTTCGTTGGCGCGCACCGCCAGCATCGCCGCCCCCAGCCGGCTGCGGCGCAACAGCACCACGCCACCGGCCACCAGCAGCAGGACGACCAGGCAGAACAGGCCGAAGGTGAGGCGTGGGTAGCCGGCGCCGGCGCCGATCCCGAGATTGACGCCGAAGATGCTCGGGTCGTCGATCGGCGAGCCGTTGAACCCGCCGTTGAGGTCCTTGTTGGTGAACCACAGCTTCTCGAGCACCACCGCCAGCGCGAGCGTGGTGACCGCCACCGGCAGGCCGCGGATCCGCAGCGCCGGCAGGCCGACCACCACCCCCACCATCGTCGCGAGGACGGCGGCGAGCAGCGGCGCGATCGGGAACGGCACGTGCAGCTGGTGCTGGATCCGGGTCAGCGCGAACGCGCCGACGCCGGCCAGGGTCAGCTGCGCCAGGGAGATCTGACCGCTGAAGCCGGTGACGACCACCTGGGACAACGCGATGATCGCCAGGACGATCGTGGTGATGATCGCTGCCCGGTGGGAGCCGTGCGTCGCCGCCAGCGCGGCGAACCCGACGGCGGCGATGACCACCCCGGGCAGCACCATCGACTTCGGCCGCGGCGCCCGGCCGAGGGTCTGCTGCACGATCGAGCCGCGCGAGGGCAGGGTCTGCCCCCGGAAGACCAGGAAGATCAGGATGACGGCGAGCGGGACGAACTCGGCGAGGCCGGATGACGGCAGCCAGCTCCTGGTCTGCAGGTTCGTGGCCTCCGACTGCAGCATGCCGATGACGAGCCCGGCGGAGACCGCCGTACCGATCCTGGTGAAGTTCCCGACGAGGGCCGTCGCCAGCGCCGGGACGATGAACAGGGTGTAGGACACCGGGGTCAGCGGAACGATGGGCGCGATGAGGATGCCGCCGACACCGGCGATCATGGTGCTCAGGGCCCAGTTGACCAGCGCGATGCGCTGCGGCGACAGCCCGGTGACCAGGGCGCCCTTCTCGGACTCGGCCGCCGCGCGGGTGGCCAGGCCGAACCGGGTGAGCCGGAACCACAGGGTCAGGACGACCGCCATCACGATGATGATGCCGGCGAACCAGAGCCGGTCGCCGGGAACCCGCTGCCCGGCGACGGTGTAGATGTGCGTCGGCAGGATGGCCGCCACCGAGACCGCGGTCGTGCCGACCTGGACCGCGAGCAGCGCCTGCATGACGATCATCACGCCGATCGACGCGACGGCCTTCGCGGCGGTGGGCGCCGTCCGCATCGGGCGGAAGACGGCCGCGTAGAGCAGCGCTCCCAGCGCCGCGGCGACCACCAGCGAGAGTGCGAACGCCGCCGGGAAGCCCATCCCGTCGATCCCGAGATCGACGGTCCCGGTTAAGCCGGGGATCGGGTTGAGCAGTTTCCCCTGCCGAAGGAAGGCATAGGTGTAGGCGGTGTAGAGGGCGACCGCACCGGTGGCGAAATTGACCACACCCGAGCTGCGGTAGGTGAGGACCAGGCCGAGTCCGAGCGCCGCGTAGACGGCGCCATTACCGAGGCCGAGGATCAGGAAGATGAGGTCGGTGCTACCCATGCCGGTGCGGCCGCCCTTCTAGATGAGGCCCGGACTCAGTTGTCGATGGTTTCGGGCTGCGTGCCCACGCCGTCCTTCACCGTCAGGACGATCTCTCCCGCGGAGCACACCGTGGTCAGGCCGGGAAGCTGCTTGCCGTCGCAGGTGAAGGTGATCCCTGCACCGGCCGGCAGCGGGACGTCCTTGGCCTGCGCGATGGCGGCGAGGATCGAGCTGCTGGTGACGGAGCCGGTCAGCTTGGCGGTGGCCCGGACCAGGCCGAGCATTCCCTGGTAGCCGACCGGCGTGTAGCCCGAGATCGACGCGTCGGGCGCGTACTTGGCCATCACGGTCCGGTAGAGCTGTGCCTCGGGATCGTCGGTCGCGATCGAGGAGACGCCGAAGACCTTGGCGCCCTCTATCGCGCCGCCCACGGCATCGACCGTCGCCGGGTCGAGGCAGCCGGTGATGCCCAGCTTGGGAATGGTCGGGTCGACCACGCTGAGCGCCTTCAGCGCCGTCGTGCAGCCGGTGGAGTTGAAGATCAGGATCGCGGCGTCCGGCTTGCCGGCGAGGCCACTGGTCACCTGGGGCGTCGCGTCCGCCGTGCCGGGCGTGACCGGTACGACGGTGAACTCGACCCCGGCCGCCTTGAACGCGGGGACGCCGATCTTGGCCGCCCCGCCGGTCGCGGCCGGCACGTCGGTCACGAAGGCGGCGACCTTCTTGTATCCCTGCTCGGCCGAATACGTGGCCATCGCGGAAAGGGTCGCGGCGAAGCCGCCCGTCCACATGTAAGCGTTCTTGCTCGTGAACTCGCCGCTGCTCGCCCCGGCCACCGAGACGTACGGGATGCCGGCCTTGGTGATGATCGGCACGATGGACTCACCGAAGCCGGTCGTGGTGACCACGACGGCCGCGACCTTGTCCTCGACCATCTGGTTCGCGCACTTCACCGACGAGGCGACGTCCTCGAGGATGCCGCAGCGGTCGATCTCGATCGGGTGGCCGCCGATGCCACCCAGATTGGCGTTGGCGTATTCGGCCGCCGCGACGGCGGCGTCGCCGATCTCAGGGTCGGACAACGCGGGACCACCCTCGGTGTTCAGTAACCCGATCTTCACCGGGTCGCCGCTGGCGGCCTGGCCAGGGAAGTAGGTCGCGAGGGCGGCGGGAATGGCAGTGCTGGCGGTGGTCGGGGCGGAGCCACCGCCGTCCGACCCGCTGTCGCTGCCGCAGGCCGCCACCCCGATCAGCGTTGCCGCGGCGATGGCCGCCACCGCCCCGCGGCGTGTCGCCCGGGTCGCGAGTCTGTGTTCCGTCTGGATCATGTGTCGTCCCGCTCGTGTAAGGCGGGCGGCCGTGCACCCGCGTCAGTGATCAGCCCGCCCGAAAAGCAAGCAGGTAGATGATTGAACTAGATTAGTAGGCCACAAGCTAGATTTTGTCAATGATCTAACTAGGTGACCTGTTTCTGGTCGTTCCGCCCGTGACCTGCGCGTTCGGGTGCGATCGGTGCTCAGGCCGGGTGGGTGAGTGCGCTCCGGGAGGTCCTGGTCCGCAGGTGGGCGGCAGGACGGGGGAGCCCGGTGAGCGTCCGGCAGGCGGCTCGCGGCGGGAGCGGGGCCGGAGCCCGGCGGAGGGCGAGGCACGGACGATGGGCGGGGCACGAGCGCGGGGCAGGGCACAGGTGAGAGGTGCGGCTCGGGTGAGGCGTCGGGGTCAGTGCAGTCCGCCGTCGACCCGGATGAGTGATCCGGTGGTGTAGCTCGAGGCCGGGGAGGCCAGGTAGAGCGCGGTGGTGGCGATCTCCTCCGGGTTCCCGGCGCGGCCGGCCGCGTTCTTCCACGTCCGCTTGCTCTCGTCGGGCCAGTGCTTGGAGATGTCGGTGAGGAACGGCCCCGCCGAGATGGTGTTCACCCGGACGTTGGGGGCGAACTCCAGGGCGAGCACGGTGGTCAGCGCGTTGAGTGCCGCCTTCGCGCCGGCGTACGGCCCGAACCGGGGGGACGGGAACAGCGCGCCGCTGGACGAGATGTTGATGATGGAGCCGCCGTCGCCGTCGTGCATCCGCTGCCCGATCAGCGAGCTCAGCCGGAACGGGCCCTTGAAGTTGACTCCGACCACCTTGTCGAAGAGTTCCTCGGAGGTCTGCGCCGAGGACGGCGCGAGCGGCGACATGCCGGCGTTGTTGACGAGCACGTCGACCCGGCCGAAGTGGCTGTAGGCCCGGTCGACGAGGCTGTCGCACTCCTCCCAGCGCCCGACATGGGCCGCGACCGGCAGGGCTTTCCGGCCGAGCGCCTCGACCTGCGTGGCCAGCTGCTCGCAGCTGTCGAGCTTGCGGCTGGCGATCACCACGTCGGCTCCGGCGCGGGCGAAGGCCAGCACCATCTCCCGGCCGAGGCCCCGGCTGCCGCCGGTGACCAGGACGACCTTGCCGGTCAGGTCGAACAGGCCGGCGGGTTGACCGTCGGCGCTGGTCACAGGCCGAATTCCTGGAGGACGTCCGCGTACCGCTCGCGGGCGGCGGCGCGCCGGGTCGGCAGGTGCTCGGTGGGGAAGAGACCGGGCGCCGGGCGGTAGCCCTTCAGGACCTGCTTGGCCACGGTGGCCTTGTGGACCTCGGTGGGGCCGTCGGCGAGGGCGAGCTGCGGTACGCCGGCCCACCAGGCGCCGAGCGGGGTCTCGTGGGTGGTGCCCAGCGAGCCGTGCAGGTGCAGTGCCCGCTGGATGATGTCGTGCTGTACCTGCGCCAGGGCGACCTTGCACATCGCGATGTGGGTGCGGGCCGCGCCGTGCGGCTGGGTGTCGATGATCCACGCCGTCTGCAGGACGAGCAGCCGGAACTGCTGGAGCTGGATCGCCGAGTCGGCGACGAAGCCCTGCACGAACTGGTGCTCGGCGAGGACCTTGCCCTGCGTGTGACGCGACAGCGCCCGCTCGCACAGCATGTCGAAGGCCCGCTGGCACTTGCCCACGACCCGCATGGCGTGGTGGACCCGGCCGCCGCCGAGCCGGGCCTGGGCGACCTTGAAACCCTCGCCCGGGGCGCCGAGCATGGCGTCCAGCGGGACCCGCACCTGGTTGTAGCGGATGTAGCCGTGAATGCCCTCGTCGAAGTCGTCCCGCTCGTTGATGGTGCCGACGTTGCGCAGGATCTCGATGCCGGGTGTCTCGGCGGGCACCACGAGCATGGACATCCGCCGGTGCGGGGCGGCGTCGAGGTCGGTGACCGCCATGACGATCAGGAAAGCCGCGTAGCGGGCGTTCGACGAGAACCACTTCTCGCCCTCGATGACCCATTCGTCGCCGTCCCGGATCGCCGTGCAGGCGAACTCCTTGGGGTCGGCGCCGCCCTGCGGCTCGGTCATCGAGAAGCAGGAGACGATCTCGCCGTCGAGCAGTGGCTGCAGGTAGCGCTGCTTCTGCTCCGGCGTGCCGAACATCGCGAGGATCTCGGCGTTGCCGGTGTCGGGAGCCGCCGTGCCGAAGACGGTGGGGGCCCAGTAGGAACGGCCGAGGATCTCGTTCATCAGCGCGAGCTTCATCTGGCCGAAGCCGTGGCCGCCCAGTTCCGGCCCCAGGTGACAGGCCCACAGCCCCTGCTCGCGAACCTGCGCCTGCAGCGGCTTCAGGATGGCTCGCGACGCCTTGTTGTGGACGTCGTACGGATCGCCCCCGTGCGGGAAGAGCAGGTCGAGGGGTTCGCACTCCTCGCGGACGAATCGTGCCATCCAGTCCAGCTTCTCCTGGAACTCAGGCTCGGTCGAAAAATCCCACATGCGTCGCTCCGCGGTCGGTCGAGGCTGTCGAGGCCCCGGAATGGTGAGGTCCTGGAATGGCGAGGTCCTGGAATGCAGATGAGCCGCTCCCGGCGGCTGGCGGTGCCGATGGCGGCGGGCAGGTTCGCGGCGGGTCCGGGCCGCGGGGAGGTCGCTTCAGGTGCCGAGGCGCGACCGGTCTCCGGCCGGCCGCCGGTCGGGGGCGGATCCGACCTCGACGCCGCGTGCCTGCGCCAGCAGCGTGACCACCCGCTCGTAGTGCTCGGCGGGTGCGCCGAACAGCACCTCGTCGACCTTCACCCGGCGCAGGTACAGGTGCAGGTCGTGCTCCCAGGTGAAGCCGACGCCGCCGTGCGCCTGGAGCGCTTCGCCGGCGAGTGCGCTCATCCCCTCGGCGGTGAACGCCTTGGCCGCGCTCGCTGCCAGGTCGCCGTCGTCGGCCCCGGCGTCCAGCGCCATCGCGGCGTAGTAGGTCGCGGCGCGGGCGCCCTTGACGAGCGTGAGCATGTCCGCGACCTTGTGCTTGACAGACTGGAAGCTGCCGAGCGGCCGGCCGAACTGCTCGCGCACCAGGACGTGCTCGACCGTCATCTCGAGCAGCCGTTCCCCGGCGCCGAGGGCGTCCGCGGCGGTGAGGACGCCAGCCGCGGCCACCAGCCACCCCACCTGCGCGGGCCCGCTGGCGGCGACGTGGGTCGCGGGTATCCGGATTCCGGTGAGAGCCACGTCGTACCAGCCGCGCGTCTCGTCGAGCGTGCGCCGGCGGCGGGTGCCACCGGGCGGCGTCGGCACCAGGACGGCTGCGGGACCGTCGTCCGTCGAGGCGGTCACGAGCAGCCAGTCGACGGCCGCGGCGGCCTGGACCGCCGTGACGTGGCCGTCGAGAACCAGCGCGTCGCCGTCGCGTGCCGCGCGCACCGTCCCATGGTGGGCCAGGCTGGCCCGCGCCTGGCCGTTGGCCAGCGCGGCTGCCACGGGGCCGAGCTCGGGGTGTCCGAACCGGGCTGCGGCGAGGGCCACCAGCGCGGTCTCGACGACCGGGCCGGGGGCGACCGCCCGCCCGATCTCCTCGGCGACCAGGCTCAGCTCGACGAGTCCCTGGGCCGAGCCGCCCAGCTGCTCGGGCGCCGCGAGGCCGGTCCACCCGAGCTCCACGCCGTGCTGCCACAGCTTGTCGTCGATGTCGCCGCCGGAGCCGACGAGCGAGCGCACCCGGGCAGGAGGGCAGTGGGTGGACAGCATCGTTCGAGACACCTCGCGGAGCATCGCCTGCTCCTCGGTGAGTTCGAAGTCCACTGGGCAGTCGCCCTCCTCGTCGCTGGACGCGCCGGACCGTCACGGGAGGCGGTGACGTGCGCGATATAGACAGATAATCTAATTATTAGTGGTCGCTGGCAAGGGGCCGTGGCGGCGGAGACCCACGGGATCGGTCCGGCCGCTCACGCGAGCCGGGCGATCTCGACTTCGAGGAGTTCGTCGAGCGTGTCGGCCGGTGGCGCGGGGAGCGTGACCGGGGTCTCGCGGGTCGGCAGCAGCACGACGGCCGTCCCGGGAGTCGTCGTCTCACCGCGCTGGTTCTGGCAGCTCAGCTCGAGGTGCACCTCGTTGCGGCCGGCCACCTGCACCTTGTCGACGACCCGCCCACGCACCCAGGTGGTGTCGCCGACGTAGTTGAACCGGCGGTGCTCGCAGCGCAGCCGGAACAGCCAGCCGTCGTCGCCCATCCAGTCGGTCAGCGCGTGGGTCAGCCAGGTCTCCCGCATGGCGCCGTAGTCGTAGCTCATCGGCAGCCCGAGCTCGGCGGCGCGCTCGGGCTCCCAGTGCAGTCGCTGCACCGTGTCCGGGATGTTGCGGGAGTTCGGGGGATAAAGCCCCGGTGCCTTCCTGCGGATCCTGCGCGAGATCCCGAACGCGCCGGGCGGGGTGAGCTGCATGCCCCAGCCGACGTGCCAGACGACGACGTCGGTGACGACGAGCGGGCCCTTTACCCGCGGCTGGATCTCCTCGCCGATCTCGACGTCCTCGAAATAGCGGGTCACGGCGCCGCGACGGGTCTCGCGGTCGTAGGCCGCGTCGATCTCGGCGAGCTGGGAGTCGGAGTAGGGCGAGAAGTCGACCGGCGGCTTGGCCGACGACCGCTGCCGGCTGGTGTGGCGTTCGGCGTTGATCCAGGTACCCCGCTGGACGGCCACGATCTCACCCGCGCCGTTGGCGAACAGGAAGTCGTTGGTCACGTGCGCCGACCGCCCCCCGAAGCTGCTCAGCTTGTCCTGGACGCCGACCTGCGCCCGGATCATCCGGCACCGGTCGCCGGCCCGCAGCGGCCGGTAGTACTCGAACTCCATGGCCGCCTGGTACGAACCCAGGCCGGCGAAGGGGTCGCCCTTCAGCAGCTGCTTCTGCTCCGGCGTCGGGTCCGGCGCGGCGTTCTCGCCCATGCAGTAGAGGAAGTTCGGGGGAGCGATCAGCCCGCCCCAGCGGGTGGTGCGGCCGTAGTCGCGCTCGCAGTAAAGCGGATTGTCGTCGCCGTAGCCGTAGGCGAAATGACGGGTGGCGTCGACGTGCACCTCGGTGATGTGCGGCGGGCGCAGGCGCTGCGGGACCCCGGTCCGTCGCCGCGCCCGTTCGAACGCCTCGTCGGTGAGGACGCCGTAGGCCGAGGTCTGCTGTGTGGTCATACCCGTTCTCCTCTTCTCCCGTCGCGTCGGTCGAGTCCTCGAGCTCCCGCGCCCGTCGCGCCCGTCGAGGTGCGCGGCGTCGTCGCGGCCGCCGTGGTGTCCCCGGCGCGCGTGTCAGGTCGCGGTGGGCCGGCGGGCGAAGATCTGTTCCCGGACGAGGGCGCGGCTCACCTTCAGCGACGGGGTACGCGGCAGCGCGTCGACGATCGCGAGGTCGACCGGCCGCTGGTAGCGCGTCAACCGGGCCGAGAGGAACTCCATCAGCTCCGCCTCCGTCGCGGGCGAGCTCAGCGTGACCGCGACCACCGGGACCTCGCCCAGCCGCGGGTCGGCGATCCCCACGGCCGAGGCCTCGTCGACCGCCGGATGCTGGGCCAGGGCCTCCTCGATCACGCTCGGCGGGATCTTGAAGCCGCCGCGGCTGATCGCGTCGTCGGCCCGGCCGTGGATGAACAGGAAGCCGTCGTCGTCGATCGAGGCCAGGTCGGTGGTGCGGATCCATGCACCACCGTCGTCGGACAGCTGTCCCCCGCGCGCCTCGAGCAGCCCGACCGCGCCCGGCGCGAGAACCGTCGCGCTGTCGCGATCCACCACCCGCAGGTCGATGCCGTCGTACGCGCGCCCGACGCTGCCTCGCTTGCGAGTGCCCCATTCCCGCTTGTCGTCGATGGTCCAGCCGGCGATCGCGCCGGCGAACTCGGTGGCGCCGTAGGTGCCGAGGACCGGGACCCCGTAGCGGTCTTCGAAGGCGTCGGCGAGTTCGGCGGGCAGGGGCGCGGTCCCCGAACCGACGGCGAAGACGTTCTCGAAGACGTCCCGAGGCAGGTCGGCGTTGAGCACCATGCGTATGGCGGTCGGGGCGAGGCGGACATAGCCCGGCCGGTGGCGGCGGACGAGCTCGGCCCAGGCCTGGACCTCGAACTTCTCGAGCAGGGCGATGCCCCTGCCCTCCATCGCGTGGGCGATCGCGAAGTAGAGGCCGCTGATGTGGGCGAGCGAAGCCCAGAGGATGGCGGTCCGCCGGTGCAGGCGAAGCTCCCGGCCCTCGTCGACGGGGGTTCCCGCGGCGCGGAACGCCGCGGCCATCCGCTGGTAGGTGAGCTCGACGCGCTTGGGCCGGCCGGTGGTGCCGCTGGTCATCATGAGGACGGCGACGTCGGCGGCGGGCTTGTACGCGGGGGACGATGGGGCCGGCATCGGGTGCCGGACGAACGCCCGGCCGGGACCGGTGCACAGCGCGATCGCGCCGACAGCCGCCGTGGCCTCGACCATCGCGGCGCGGGCCCAGTCCTCCTCGTCGGCGACCACCACGTCGGGTGCCAGATCGACGATGTCCTCGGCCAGGCCGGTGTCCCCGAGGTGCGGGCTCAACGTCACGACCGTCCGGCCGGTGGCGATGGTGGCGATCACGGAGCACAGCTGGCCGGGACGGTTGCGCAGCACGATCCCGATCTGCCGGGCCCGCGGGTACTCGGCCAGCAGCGCGTCCAGATCGGTGATGGCGTCGGCGTAGTAGGACCAGGGAAAGGTGCGGTCACCGAAGGTCAGCGCGGTCGCGGCGGGGTCGAGCGCCAGCACGCCGAAGATCCGCCGGGCGATCAGGCTGCGGGCGCTGTCCCCGACGGACGACGCCGAGTCATGCGTGCTCATGCGGGCCTTTCCGGATGGTCGATTCCGTGGCGAGCGGGCGGTACCGCGCCATGACCGAGGCGGTCCAATCCGTTCACCGTGCACTATAGGTGCAATAAGATAACTGATAGGTCGGTTGCCGGCGAGCGTCCGCCGTCACCCGGCCGCCCTCGGTGATCTTGTGGTGGCGGTGCGGGCCTCGAGGGCGGCCACGTTGACAGGCGGAGAGCCGCCTCCTAGCTTGTTCTCTCAGCAGAATAATGTTCAAGGTAGTGAACTCGATGAAGGGGGTTGCCGTGCGGGACGCCGTCATCGTCGAAGCGGTACGGACGCCGATCGGTCGGCGCAACGGCACGCTGCGAGGCGTTCACCCGGTCGATCTGGCCTCGGACGTGCTCCGGACGCTCACCGAGCGCGCACAGGTCGCACCCGAGCTCGTCGACGACGTCATCTTCGGGTGCGTCACCCAGATCGGTGATCAGTCGACGAACGTCGCCCGCCTGGCCGTGCTGGCCGCCGGCTGGCCGGAAGGCATTCCCGGCGTGACGCTGGACCGGGCCTGCGGCTCGAGTCAGCAGGCGCTCCACTTCGCCGCGGCCGGGGTGATGGCGGGCCAGTACGACCTCGTCGTCGCCGGCGGCGTCGAGTCGATGAGCCGGGTGCCGCTGGGCTCGGCCCGGGCCGTCGGCGAGCCGTTCGGCCCCCGGGTGCGCGCGCGCTACCAGCGGGACAGCTTCAGCCAGGGTCTCGGCGCCGAGGAGATCGCGCACCGGTGGGGCCTGTCCCGGACCCGGCTCGACGAGTTCGCCCTGGAGTCGCACCACCGCGCGATGGCGGCCGCCGACTCGGGCGCGTTCGACGCGCAGCTCGTTCCCGTCGAGGGACCGGACGGCGTCCTCACCGCCGACGAGGGGGTGCGGCGGGAGACGACGCTCGAGAAGCTCGGTGCGCTGAAGCCCGCGTTCCGCGAGGACGGGGTGATCCACGCGGGCAACAGTTCCCAGATCTCCGACGGCAGCGCGGCACTACTGATCACGACCAGCGAACGGGCGGCCGAGCTGGGCCTGCGACCGCTCGCGCGCTTCCACGCCGGTACGGTCGCCGGTGACGATCCGGTGATCATGTTGACCGCTCCGATCCCCGCGACGGAGAAGGTCCTGAAGCGGGCGGGGCTCACGATCGCCGACATCGGCGTGTACGAGGTGAACGAGGCGTTCGCGAGCGTCCCGCTCGCCTGGGAGATCGAGACGGGCGCCGCCCACGCCCGGCTGAACCCGCTCGGCGGCGCGATCGCGGTCGGCCACCCGCTCGGTGCCTCGGGCGCGATCCTGATGACCCGGATGGTCCATCACATGCGCGACCACGGCATCCGCTACGGCCTGCAGACCATGTGCGAGGCCGGCGGCATGGCCAACGCGACCGTCATCGAGCTGATCGATGCCTGACGCCGGGCCAGACCCGGGCCGCGGCATCGACGGTTTCTCCCGCCCGTCGCCCCGAGGAGCGTCATGAACCTGAAGTCCGTCCCGGCATTCGTCACCGGCGGCTCGTCCGGCCTGGGCCTCGCGACCGCGCGACGCCTGGCCGCCGCGGGAGCGGAGGTCGCGATCGCCGATCTCAACCCGCCGGGAGAGGACGTCCTCGCCGCGCTCGGTGACCGGGCCGTGTACATCGAGACCGACGTCGCCGACGAGGCCTCGGTGAACCACGCCCTGGACGTGGCCCAGCAGGCGCACGGCACCCTGCGCGCGGTCGTGCACTGCGCCGGCCGCGGCGGAGACCGCGTCCGCATCCTCGACCGGGACGACCGGCCGGGTGCCCTGGACACCTTCGCCGAGGTCGTGCGGGTGAACCTGATCGGCACCTACAACGTGCTGCGCCTGGCGGCCGCGCGGATCGCCGCGGGCGAGCTCGTCGACGGCGAGCGTGGCGCCGTCGTGCTGACGGCCTCGGTCGCCGCGTTCGACGGCCAGATCGGGCAGACGTCCTACACCGCGTCGAAGGCGGGTGTGCACGGGATCACGCTCGTGGCCGCGCGCGACCTGGCCAGCCGGCAGATCCGCGTCAACACGATCGCGCCCGGCGTCTTCGACACCCCGATGCTGGCCCGGCTGCGCGCGGACATCCGCGAGGCGCTCGAGCGCACCGTGCCCCATCCCAGTCGGCTCGGCTCACCCGAGGACTACGCCCACATGGCGATCAGCCTGCTCGAGAACCCGTATGTGAACGGCGAGACCGTCCGGCTGGACGGGGCCATCCGGATGGCCCCTCGCTGAACCGTCCCGTCCGCCGGCCGCCGGCGAAACCCGCCTGAACGTCCGTCCGAAACGGGTCCGGCGGCCGGCGCGCCGGCCGGGTCAGGAGAACAGCTCGACGACGGACTTGTTCCTGAGGTCGTCCTTGAGTAGGTACTGGGCTGCGGCCTCCATGTGCGAGCGCCAGTGCCGCTCCGCCATGTCGGCGTTCCGGTTCCGGATCAGGCTGATGAACCTCTCGTACGAGCGGATCACCCGCTGGAAGCGCTCCGGCGTGTCGTTCTCGTCGTAGCGCTGGACCCGCGTGCGGATGTGCGTCGCCACGATGTCCTGCAGGACCGCGCCCTGGACCGCCAGGGTTCTGTTGCCCGAGCGCTGCAGGATCAGTTCGTGGAAGCGGTAGGTCAGCGACGACCAGACGTCGGGGTCCGGCACGAACGTCCCGTGCTTGGCGACCTCGGCCTTCAGCGCCTCGACCACCTCGGTCAGATCGGCGATGTCCTGGTCCTCGCGCCGCTGCGCGAGCAGCCGCGCACAGGCGGGCTCGGAGACCATCCGGGCCTGGTAGACGTCGTCGATCGTCGTCCCCTGGATCTGCAGCTGCAGCCCGACGGCTCGGGCGGCGACCGAGAGGTCCGGCGTGGTCACCTGCGCCCCGCCGCGGCTGCCCCGGCGGACACTGATGAGCGACTCGGCCTCGAGGATGCGGAACGCCTCGCGCAAGGTCGGCCGCGACACACCGAACTGCTCCATCAGCTGGGTCTCGGGTGGCAGAGTCTGCCCGGTCCGCAACTCGCCCCGCACCACCTGACCTCGCAGATGAGTCGCAATGATCTCGGCGGTCTTCGGGGCGCGCACGATCATGCCGACCTGCGCAGTCGAGCTTCTCAAGCCGCTCACGCACGCTCCAAATCGTCAGCTAGGTATGAATAGAGTAGCTGGTGTTCTGATTGGTGTCAGATTCGTACCGTACTGCTCCCCCTGCAGATGGTGATGTAGTAAACTTGTTAAGCTAAGTTAGCGCTAATGATAGCGTGGGTAGCGCCCGAGCCCCGCGCGGGGGCGTGGTGGCCGCCTCGTACTGTGCCCGTGGCGACGGCTTCGACGCGGAGATCGACGAGACGATGACGACTGCCCCGCCGCCGTTCATCTGCATGTGCGGGACGGCGGTGCGGATCGCCCGGACGGCGTGTCCGATGCCGCGCTGCTTCACTGGCTGCTTCGCGCGCTGACCAGATCCTCGCCGAGGCGGCTGCGGGTCTCGGATCCGCGGGCGGTGTCCGATCCGGCGGTAATGTCGGGCCCGCCCACACGGTCCGACCTGGTGCGGAGGTCGTCCCGCAGCCGGGCGAGCGTGCGCGCCATCGCCTTCGGGGTGCTGGTGGTGCGGCCGCTGAGCCGCTCGAACACCATGACGGGCGCCGCGCCGGAGAGCTCGAACGTCTGGCGGAGCCGGGTGCCGGCGGCGGTCGGGGTCAGCTCGAAGCGCCACAGCGTGCTGTCCGGCCTGGTACCGGTACGCACGGTGCGGTACGCGAAGGCCACGCCCGGCTCGGCGGTGACGATCTCGCACTCCCGGCTCCAGTGGGCGCCCCGGAAACGGTTCCAGCCGCGGAAGCGGGCGCCCGGCAGCGGCGCGGCCGCGCCGTCGAGCCACGCGCAGCGGTAGCACTCCGGGCTGTGGCGCGCCATCCGGATGACGTCCGCGATCGCCTCGTACACCTGCTCCGGGGTGGCCTCGATGACGATCTCGGCCTGCCCTCGCAGGGTGACCGGTCCTGGGCTCGCGGCGGTGACGCCGTAGGCGGCGCGGACGCGGCGCTGGTAGCCACGGCGGGTGAGGGTGAGCAGCACCGGGAACGCCGGCCCGAGCTGGGCGGCGGTCTCGGCCATCCGGATCGGGTCGGCCGCGTCGAGCCACGGCAGCACGAAGCCGAGCCGGATCTTGCTCCCGCGCTGCATCCGCTTCTCCATGGCGGCCAGTTCGTCGTCCGGTACCCGCTCGCGCAGGATCGGCACGACGATGGACTCCTCGACGGCAAGGTGCTCGTCCATCAGGGTGAACAGTGCAGTCGCGGCCGCGGCGAACTCGGCGGCGGCACCGGCCGGGCCCTCGGTCGGGCCCTCGGTCGGGCCCCCAGCTGTGGCCCGGTCGGAGGTGTCGTCCGACGCGCCGGTGGTGGCGGTCGCTGCCAGCCGGGCGAGTGCCGTGCGGACCCGTTCCATCAGCGGGTCCAGTGCGTCGTGGTCACCGGCGAGCCCGTCCAGGACGTCGAGCCCGTCCACGCGGTCGAAGGGGTCGGCGAACCGTCGCAGCAGCGGCCACAGGTGCGTGTCCTCGCCGACATGGTGGTGATGGATCACGTTGACGACCTCGTCGAGGTGCGTCCGCAGCGCGGTGAGCTGGACCGGTCCGGCGTAGCGGCGGCCGGCGGCCAGCTGCGCGGCGAAGTCGGCCAGACGGCGCGTCTCCGCGCGGATGCCCTCGTGAATCAGCAGGTAGGCGGTGGCGCTGGCCATCGGAGGTGCTCCCTTCCCTATGATCGATGCAGCGTGACAGTATTGGACCCAGTAGGGCTGGAGTTAAATTGGTCGGCAAGGCGACCCGCGCCTACCACTCGCCGCTGCGGGCCGCCCAGGCCCAGGCCACCCGCGCGGCGATCCTGGACGCCGCGGTCGTGGTCTTCGGTGAGCACGGCTACGCCGGGACCACGATGCGTGCCATCGCGGCTGAGGCCGGCGTCGCGGTCGAGTCGGTCTACGCACTGGCGGGCAAGGCACACCTGCTGGAGCTGGCGTTGGAACGCGCGGTGACCGGGGGAGGGGACGCCGACCGCGCGGACCTTCCCCTCGCCGAGCGGACCGGCTTCCGGGCGGCGCTGGACGCGCCCGACCAGCGTGAACAACTACGCCTGTTCGGACTGATGAGCATCGGCCCAGCCCGCCGTGTGGCGGCGATCAGCCGGGCGTTCATGCAGGCCAGCGTGGTCGACGAGGCTCTCGGGAGGCGTTGGCGGGAGCAGGAGGAACGGCGCTGCGCCGACATGCGGACGTTCGTCGCCGCGGTGGCGGCCCGGGGGCCGCTGCGGCCCGGGCTGACCGTCGACACCGCCGCCCGCGACGTCTGGTCGACTCTCAACTGGTACACCACCTGGCTCCTGCTGGAGGAACGCCGCCTCGACGACCGTGCCTTCGCCCACTGGGTCGAGCACACCCTCGCGGCGCTGCTCCTGCCCGGCTGACGCGGCCTGCCCGGCCACGATCTGACGTGGCGCTCGCCGTCGTGGTCGCTGTGCTCGCGTCGCGGAGCGGCGGGGACTCGGGCGCGCGGGCCGCCGCCCCCGCGGTGACGGCGAGCCCCACCGCGAGCGGGCCCCCCGCGTCGCGGACATCTACCAGTGGGTCGGCCCTCGGTGGCGGCGGTGACGGTACCGGCGCGGGCCGCGGGCCGCGGGCCAGCGGCTCGTTGCTTCGCCCATGATTGCGGGCAGGCTAGGGAAGTGAACTGTTTGTGGCGTGGCACGGGGGTGCGGGCATGGTGGCCAGACAGGTGACCCCAGGCCGGGATCCTCCGATGGCAGCGGCGTCACAAGTGGTGCTGCACGCGACGGATCAGACCCGGATCAGCCGGCTGGTGCTGCCGAGCGGTTGCGTGATCCGGAAGGAGCCGCTGGGCCCGGACGCGCAGCGCCGGGTGCGCCATGAGGTCGAAATCCTCGAACGGCTGGCGGGAGTCGAGGGTGTCGTGCACCTGGCCGCCGGGGCGGCGCAGTGCGCGGGATCGATCCTGCTGGCCGATGTCGGCGGCACGGCGCTGTCCCGGCGGGAGACCCCGCTGGAGCCGGTCGAGCTGATCGATCTTGCCGTGTCGCTGGCGTACGCGGTCGCGGGGATGCACCGCCGGGGGGTGGTGCACCGGGACCTCTGCCCGGCGAACATCGTGGTGAGCGAGGACAGCGGGGCGCCCTACCTGATCGACTTCGCGCTCGCCACGACCTTCTCGGTGGTCCAGCCGGAGTTCGCCCATCACGGGGCCGCGGTCGGGACCGTGCCGTACCTGGCACCGGAGCAGACCGGGCGGACCGGTCGTCCGGTCGACCGGCGGGCCGACCTGTACGCGCTGGGAGCCAGCCTGTACGAGCTGGCCACCGGCGCGCCGCCGTTCGGTACGGAGGACCCGATCAGGATCATTCATGATCATCTCGCTCGGGTTCCGGACCCGCCAGGGGCGGTCGAGCCGTCCGTGCCCCCCGTACTGTCCGAGATCATCATGCATCTGCTGGAGAAGGAGCCTGATGATCGCTACCAGACCGCCGAGGGGCTGGCGCACGACCTCACGCGGGTACGCCGCGGCGTGGCGGTGCGCCCCGGCGAGCACGATCTCCCGACGCGGCCGCTGGCGCCCTCCCGGCTGTGCGGGCGGGACCGGGACCTTGACCAGCTCGACGCGGCGTTCGCCGAGGCCGTCACCGGGAAATCCCGCGGGGTCCTCGTCGCGGGCGCGCCGGGTGTGGGCAAGACATCCCTGGTCAACGCGCTGCGGCCGATCGCTGCTGGCGTCGACGGCTGGTTTGTGGCGGGCAAGTTCGACCAGTACCGCCGCGACCAGGAGTATGACGGAGTCCGACAGGGGCTGCGGGCGCTGGGCCGGCTGTTGCTGGCCGAGCCCGAGGACTACCTGGCCGAGGTGCGGGAGCGGATGCTGCGGGGCCTGGGCCCCAACGCAGGCCTGCTGACGGCCACCGTGCCGGAGCTGGCGACACTGCTGAAGGTTCCGCCGGAGCCGGGCGATCCGATGACCGCCCAGGCGCGGCTGTCACGCACACCGGTCGAGGTGCTGCGCGCCGTGGTCTCCCCGGCGCGGCCGGTGGTGTTCTTCGTCGACGATCTGCAGTGGGCTGGGCGCACCCCCCTGGGCTTCGTCGACCTGGTCTTCACCGGCGAGGAGCAGATCGCCGGACTGCTGCTGGTCGCCGCCTACCGCGAGAGTGACGTCGACGCCGCGCATCCGCTGGCCCCGATGCTGGCCCGCTGGTCCGACCGGACGGCCGGCCCGCACCAGCTGCGCCTGGGCAGCCTGCCGGCAGCGGGACAGGCGGCCATGGTCGCCGACATGCTGCACCTGGCTCCGGAGCCCGCCGCCCGGCTGGCGCGGGCGATCGCGCCGTCCACCGGCGGCAATCCGTACGACGTTGTGGAACTGCTCAACTCGCTGCGGCGCGAGGGCGTCCTGACACCGGGCGCGGGAGGCTGGCGATGGGACGGGAAGGTGCTGCGCCGCCGGCTCGACCGGGTGGAGGTGACCGCGCTCCTGGCCGCCCGGATGGCCGCGCTGCCGTCCGAGAGCGCCGAGCTGCTGGCGGTGATGGCGAGCCTGGCGGGCCAGGTAGATCTTGATCTTCTCGCGGCCGCGACAGGCCTGCCGCCGGGCGAGCTCGAGCGGCGGCTCGCGCCCGCCTTCAGCGACGGCCTGCTGGTGCTGCAGTGCGACGAGCGACCCGGTGTCCGGTTCAACCACGACCGGACGCGCGAGACCGTGTTGGGTGGCAGCCCGGCGGAGGAGCAGCGCGCACGCCGGCTGCGGCTGGCGCGGCGGCTGGCCGGCCGGCCGGAGTTCTTCGCCGTGGCTGCCGAGCAGTACCTGCACGTCGTGGACATGGTGCGCAGCACCGGTGAGCGGCGCAGCGTGGTCGCGCTTTTTCGTCGCGCCGCCGAAGAAGCGAGAGTACTGAGCAACTATCCGCTGGTGGAGAGGTCGCTGAGCGCGGCGGTCGGGCTTGTCGACCCGACCGACACCGACATGTTGATCGCCGTCCACACCGACCGGCATGCCGCTCTGTACTGCCTCGGCCGGCTGGACGACGCGGACGACACCTACCGGACCATCGACCGGTTGTGCACCCGGCCGACCCAGCTCACGTCCGCCACGATGGTTCAGGTCATCAGTCTCACCAACCGGGGCCGCGCCGGCGAGGCGATGCGGCTCGGCCTCGGCCAGCTGCGGCGTCTCGGCATGTCGGTTCCGGAGGAGAACGCGCTCGACGAGGAGATCGACCGCGGACTCGACGAACTTCGTCGGTGGATCGACACCACCGGCGAGTCCGATGATCTGCGCAAACCGGAGATCACCGACCAGTCCCGCCTAAGCACCATCAGGCTCGTCAACCGGGTCATGGTCGCGGCGTTCTTCTACGACCACACGGTGATGGCCTGGCTGGCCATCAGAACTCTGCAGATGTGGGAACGCTACGGCCCGGATCGTGCCCTGGTGGGCCCGGCCAGCCACATCCCGATCGTGACCATTGTGCGCAGGGGTGACTACCACACCGGGCCACGCGTCCTGCGACGGATCCTCGCGGTTGCGCGGGCTCGCAGCTATGAGCCTGACGTGTGGCAGGCACTCTTCATCTACGTGATCACCTGTGGCCACTGGTTCGAGCCTCTGGAGGACAACCTCCCCGACGGCCGTCGTGCGCTGGAGGGCCTTCTGCTGGGCGGCGACCTGCAGAACGCGTGCTGGACCCACTACGCGCTGGTGTGCGACCTGTTGGACTGCGCTCCGTCGCTCGACGTCTTCGCCACGGCGGTCGAGGAGGCACTCGCCTTCGCCCTGCGCACCGGAAACGGGCACGCCGAAGCAACCTTCCGGTCCTACCTCTGGATGGTGCGGGCGCTACGGGAACCCGTCGAGCTGGCCGGTGGCGACGCGGCCGAGCTGAGCCTGCTGGCGGCCGACCCGTTCTCCCTCGCCAACCAGCATGTGGCCCGGGCTCTCGCCGCGGCGGTTCTCGACCAACCGGCCGATGCGGCGCGGCATGCCGCGGCCGTGATGCCCTGCGGGGCCGCGATCGGGACGAACTATCCCATGGCGGTGGCGCGGGTGCTGCTCGCGATGACGCTGGCGGCACGGGCGCGGGCCGCCGGAGCGGATCAGCGCGACGCCGTGCTGGACGAGCTCGACGAGCTGATCGAGTGGTTGGCCGCGCGCGCGGCAGACGCACCGAGCAACTTCCTGCATCTGCTGCGCCTGGTGGAGGCGGAACGGGCGTGGGCCGTCGGGGACTTCCACGAGGCGGCGTACACGTTCGACGTGGCGCTGCGCGAGGCGTCAGCCCGGATGCGCCCATGGCACCGGGCGTTCACTCTGGAACGCGCCGCACGCTTCTACCTGTCACACAGCATGGAGGCGGCCGGCCTCGCGTTCCTGCGGGCTGCCCGGGGCCAGTACCTGGAATGGGGCGCGACGGCGAAGGTCAGCCAACTCGACTGGGCCTACCCGGCGCTGCGGACCGCCGCGATGGCCGCGCCCGCGGGGCCGATCGTTCTCCCGCAGGCGGAGCAGTCCGGGCGCCGCTCGACCGTGGCGACCGGCACTGTCGACCTGCTCGCCGTGGTCGCCGCATCCCAGGCGCTCAGCTCCGAGACCAGCGTGGACGGCCTGCAGGCGAAAGTGGTGGGAATACTCTCCGAAATGACCGGCGCCACCAGCGTCCACCTCCTGCTGCGAGAAAAGGAGCAGGACCGATGGCTGGTACTCACCGGAGCCGGCGGCACCGTTTCGCTCCAGGAAGCCGGCCGGCGGCGCCTGCTGCCGGTCTCGGTCATCCGCTACGCCACCCGCACCCACGAACCCGTCGTCGTCGCCAACGCCACCCGGGACGACCGCTTTCACCGCGACCCCTACTTCGCCGGACTCAACCGCTGCTCGCTGCTCGCCGTCCCCGTCATGACCCGGGGCAGCCTGCGGGCGATGCTTCTGCTGGAGAACCGGATGATCCGCGGCGCGTTCTCCACCGAACGCCTCGAAGGCATGATGATCATCACGGGGCAGCTCGCGGTCTCGCTCGACAACGCCCTGATCTACGCGTCGCTGGAACGCAAGGTCGCCGAGCGAACCAGGCAGCTGGCCGCCACGAACAGGCAGCTTGCCGCGGCGAACCACCAGCTCGAACAGCTTTCGATCACCGACCCGCTCACCGGGCTGGCCAACCGGCGGCGTCTTGAGGAGGTACTGGCCGTCGAGTGGGAACGGGCCCGGCAGCACGCCGGGCCGATTGCGCTCGCCATGGTCGACATCGACCACTTCAAGCTCTACAACGACCATTTCGGGCACGCCGCCGGTGACCGGTGCCTGCAGCGGGTAGCCGCATGCCTCGCCGGGAACATCGGCGACACCCTGCTCGCCGCCCGCTACGGGGGAGAGGAGTTCACCGTCGTGATGCCCGACACCGACCTGGGCACCGGTGCCCAGGTCGCCCGGCATCTGTGCCGTGCCGTCGAGGACCTGGCCGAACCACACCCGCTGACGGCCGAGCGCATCATCACCGTCAGCATCGGCGTCACCGCGACAGTCCCCGCCGCCGCCGCGGCCTCCGACGCGGCGACGGGCGACGGCATGGTCGCCTTTGTCAAGGCCGCGGACACCGCGTTGTACCGGGCGAAACACAGTGGACGTAACCAGGTGGAGACCGCGGTGCGTTGACGCTCGCCGCGGCCGGCGTCGCTCGTCGTATTATCCGGATTTGTGTCCAGCAATGTGGAAATAATGTTCAGTGTCCCCTCGCTTCCGAATGGCGAGCGGGCACAGGAGGTCGTCGAGGCGATCCGGGTCGTGCTGCGGAAACACGGAATCGACGAGAGTGTCGCCGTCACCGTCGAGGGAGAATGCGAAGTTGTCGGAAAGACGACACCGCACCCGATCATCGTAAGCCGCCTGGCTGGTGAATGGACGGCCGAGGTGGAGGCCGATATCGCCGAGGCGGCCCGGGGAGCCGAGCCGTCCGCCGTGCCGTCGGTGTCCCACCACTATCCGGACCAGGACGATGTCGTGGGTGTGCTGCCGGCCGACGGCGGGACGTTCACCTGGGTCGCCGCCGTGGCGTTCGATTCAACGGGCACGCTCCTCGCCGCAGCGCACCAGGACGGGACGGTACGGATCTGGGACACCGTGGAGGGGCGGATCCGTCATCGGCTGAGTGCTCACGACGGTCGCGCCGAATCCCTCGCGTTCAGTCCGGACGGCCGGCACCTCGTGACCGGTGGCGACGACCACAAAGTCCGGATCTGGGATGTCGAGACGGGGTCGCGGACCGAAGCCCACACCCCGGATGAGCACCACCGTAAGGTGACACACGTCGCGTACCATCCCGACGGTCGCAGAGTGGCAAGCGCCAGCCATGACGGGAAGGTACGGATCTGGGACACCGCCGGCGACGTCCAGCCCGTCTGGCTTTCCGGCCACCGGGAATTCGTCGACATGGCGTCGTTCCACCCGGACGGTCGGCTGGTGGCCAGCGCCGGCCATGACAAGAAGGTGCGGATCTGGAACGTCGAGACCGGCCGGTGCCTACGGGTCGTGCGCAACAACCCGACCTACGCGACCGCCGTGGCGTACAGCCCGACCGGGGAGTACCTGGCAGCCGGCTCCGACCGTGGCGTCGACGACACGGGACGGGGCGACTCCGACAAGGGGCGGGTCGTCATCTGGGACGGAGCGGGAAAGAGCCAGCTGGTCGAGCTGACGCCCCTGGACAGTCACGTCCGTGACCTGGCGTTCTCGCCCGACGGGAGGGAACTGGCCACGGTGGCGTTCACGACGTCGGTGGGGGAGCGGCAGGACCGCCAGTCGGTGCAGGTCTGGGCGGTGCCCTCCGGCGAGCTGCTGCGTACGGTCGACGACCCGGGCGGGATCGCGTCCATGGCCCTGTCGGCGGACGGCCGGCGTCTGGCCACCGGCGACATCGAAGGGTTCGTGACGGTACGCGACCTGACGACAGGCGAGATTGTCCAGACGCTTCCGCCACGGGCCGGCTGAATCGGCCGTCCGCCCGCGACACCGGCCCGGCTTCCGTCATACGGTTCACCGTCGGGTCCGCATATTCTGACTGTGTCGCCTCCAGGAGGAGTGGTCGGATGGCAGACCAGTCCGCGCGCCGCGTGGGGCGCCCGCCGTCCACGGTCGACGGGCGGACGGTGCCCGAGCGGCTGCTTGGCGTTGCGCTCAGGCTGTTCGCCGAAAAGGGCTTCGAAGGGACCTCGGTCCAGGACGTGGTGGCGGCGGCCGGAGTGACCAAGGGCGCGATGTATCACTACTTCGGCTCCAAGGACGACCTGCTCTACGAGATCTACGGGCGGGTACTGCGCATGCAGACAGACCGGCTCGAGAAGGCCGCCGCCCACGAGGGGCCGGTCGAGGAACGTCTTCACGCGGCGGCCGCCGACGTGGTGGTCACGACGATCGAGAACCTCGAAAGCACTACGATCTTCTTCCGTTCGCTGCACCAGCTGAGCGAGGAGAAGCAGAAGGCGGTGCGCCGCGAACGCCGGCGTTACCACCAGACCTTCCGCGCCATGATCGAAGAGGGGCAGGCCTCCGGCGTCTTCCGTGACGACCTGGACGCGGACCTGATCGTCGACTACTTTTTCGGCTCCGTGCACCACCTGCCGATGTGGTGGAAGCCCCAGGGCAGGCTCTCCGAGCGCGAGATCGGCCGGTCATTCGCCGACCTCCTGCTGGCCAGCCTGACCTCGCGCTGACCTCGCGCTGGCCACGCGCGCCGGCCTCGGCCGACCAGGCTCCCCGCCATCGGCGATGTAACCGTTGACAGGCCTGGTCGGCTCCCGCATCCTAAATACCGACCAGACGGTATGTACCTCGGGTGGTGACGACCCCGTCGAGGTTTCGCAGCGGAGTGGATCAAGCGGATCCAAACAGCGCCTGGTTCACAGGGAAGGAATCTCGATGCCGGAAGCCGTGATCGTCGCCACCGCCCGCTCGCCGATCGGCCGCGCGGTGAAGGGCTCCCTGAAGGACATGCGTCCGGACGACCTCACCGTCCAGATGGTGCGGGCGGCGCTGGCCAAGGTGCCCGAGCTCGACCCGGCCGAGATCGACGACCTGGTGCTCGGCTGCGGCCAGCCGGCGGGGGAGTCGGGCAACAACCTGGGCCGTGCTGTCGCCGTGCTGGCCGGTCTGGACCACGTGCCCGGCACCACCGTGAACCGCTACTGCTCCTCGAGCCTGCAGAGCACCCGGATGGCGATGCACGCGATCAGGGCGGGGGAGGGCGAGGTGTTCCTCTCCGCCGGGGTCGAGACCGTGAGCCGGTACTTCAAGGGCAACGCCGACAACCTGCCCGACACCCGGAACCCGGTGTTCGCCGAAGCGCAGGCCCGCACCGAGAAGTTCGCCGCCGGTGGCGAGACCTGGGCAGACCCCCGCGGCGAGGGCTGGCTGCCTGACCTCTATATCGCGATGGGGCAGACCGCTGAGAACGTCGCCCAGCTCAGAGGCGTCACCCGGGCGGACCAGGACGCGTTCGGCGTGCGCAGCCAGAACCTCGCGGAGAAGGCGATCGCGGACGGCTTCTGGGCCTGTGACATCACCCCGGCGACCCTTCCCGACGGCACCCGGGTCACCGGGGACGACGGGCCACGGGCCGGCGTCACGCTGGAGGCGGTCGCGGCGCTGAAACCGGTGTTCCGCCCCGACGGCACGGTCACGGCCGGCAACTGCTGCCCGCTCAACGACGGCGCCGCCGCGGTGGTGATCACGTCTGACGCGAAGGCGAGGTCGCTGGGCGTCACGCCGCTGGCCCGGATCGTCTCCACCGGCGTCACCGGTCTCTCGCCGGAGATCATGGGGCTCGGCCCGGTCGAGGCCTCAAGGCAGGCGCTGGCCCGGGCCGGTCTCACCATCGACGACATCGACCTGGTCGAGATCAACGAGGCCTTCGCCGCCCAGGTGATCGCGTCGGCCCGTGAGCTCGGCATCGACGAGGACAGGCTGAATGTGAACGGCGGCGCGATCGCGGTCGGCCACCCGTTCGGCATGACCGGGGCCCGGATCACCAGCACGCTGATCAACTCTCTGCGGTACCACGACAAGCAGTTCGGACTGGAGACCATGTGCGTCGGCGGCGGGCAGGGCATGGCGATGGTCATCGAGCGGCTGAGCTGAACGGGAGGTCAGGTGATGAGCGCGAGATTCTCGGGAAAGACCGCGATTGTCACCGCGGCCAGCCGTGGCATCGGCCTGGCCGTTGCCGAGCGACTGGTCGCCGACGGAGCGAAGGTCGTCGTCACCGCCCGTAAACGGGAGCCGCTCGAGGAGGCCGTCGCCCACCTCGGTGGACCTGAGCACGCGCTCGGCGTGGCCGGCCACGCCGACGACTTCGACCACCAGGCCGAGGTGGTCAAACGGGCGATCGACGCCTTCGGAAGCGCCGACCTGCTGGTCAACAACACCGGCATCAACCCCACCTACGGCCCGATGATCGAGATGGAGTCGTCCGCCGCGCGGAAGATCGTCGAGGTCAACTGCATCGCCGCGCTGTCCTGGGTGCGGCAGGTGCACCAGGCCTGGATGAAGGAACACGGTGGCGCGGTCGTCAACGTCTCCTCGGTCGCCGGCCTCAGGACCGCGCCCGGGATCGGCTTCTACGGCGCCAGCAAGGCGATGCTGACCCACATCACCCGGCAGCTCGCCGTCGAGCTCGGCCCGGACATCCGGGTCAACGCCGTCGCTCCCGCGGTGGTGAAGACGGCGTTCGCCACCGCGCTTTACGAGGGCCGCGAGGAGGAGGTCGCCGCGGCGTACCCGCTGAAGCGACTCGGGACGCCTGCGGACATCGGCGGCGTGGTCGCGTTCCTGCTCTCCGACGACGCCGCGTGGATGACCGGTCAGTCGCTCGTCGTGGACGGCGGCGTCACCCTCACCAGTGGCTTCTGACATGCCCGAGAGCGACCAGGGCGTGGTTGTCACCGGCGCCGGGAACGGCATCGGCCGGGCGATCGCCACCCGGCTGTCCGCCGAGGGCGCGCGCGTCGTGGTCAACGACCTTGACGCCGAGGCGGCCGAGCGGGTCGCCGCCGAGATCGGTGGACACGCTCTCCCAGGGGACGCCGCCGCTGAGGACGGGCTCGCGACGCTGGTCGAGTCCGCCCGCGGACATCTCGGCGAGATCGACATCTGGTTCGCCAACGCCGGCGTCGATCGAGGCAAGGGCCTGGCAGCCACCGAGGCGGACTGGACGGCCAGCCTGGAGGTCAACGTGCTCGCGCATGTGCGCGCCGCGCGCCTGCTGCTGCCGGGCTGGGTGGAGCGTGGGGCGGGCAGGTTCGTGGTCACCGCGTCCGCGGCCGGACTTCTCACCATGCTCGGCAGTCCGACGTACTCGGTCAGCAAGCACGCCGCGGTGGCCTTCGCCGAGTGGCTGTCAGCGACCTACCGGCACAGGGGCGTGATCGTCCAGGTGGTCTGCCCCCAGGGGGTGAAGACCCGGATGTTCGACGAGGCCGGCGAGCTCCAGGATCTCCTCAGCCTGGACACCGTGCTCGCCGTGGAGGACGTGGCCGAGGCGGTGTGGCAGGGCCTGCGGGACGGCCGGTTCCTGGTGCTGCCGCATCCGGGCGTGGGCGACTACTACGCCGCCCGGGCCGCGGACCCGGACCGGTGGCTGACCGGGATGAACAGGCTTCAGCAACGACTGGAGAGCCGAAGGGCCGTCTGATGATGCCGCGGAGCCTGCCCGGCCTCGACCTGCCCCGGCTCACCGACTGGTTCACCACCTCGGTGCCCGGAGCGCAGGGGAACCTGTCCGCCCGCCTGATCGCCGGCGGCAAATCCAACCTCACCTACGAGGTGGCCGACGGGAAGAACACCTGGATCGTCCGCCGCCCGCCGCTTGGGCACGTGCTCGCGACCGCGCACGACATGGCGCGGGAATTCCGGCTGATGTCGGCGCTGCAGGACACCGGGGTGCCGGTTCCGAGGACATACGCGCTGTGCCGGGACGAGTCGGTGCTGGGTGCGCCGTTCTACGTCATGGAGCGGGTGGCGGGCACGCCGTACCGCCACGCCGCCGAACTGGAAGCGCTCGGCCCGGAACGCACCCGGCTGATCTCGGGCAGCCTCGTGGACACCCTTGCCGCGCTGCACGAGGTCGACCCGGCGGCGGTCGGGCTGGCCGACTTCGGCCGCACCGAGGGGTTCCTGGCCCGCCAGGTGGGCCGGTGGAAGAAACAGCTCGACGCGTCGCGCAGCCGCGACCTGCCCGCCGCCGACGAGCTGCACGCCCGCCTCGCGGCTGATGTTCCCTCGGACTCGGCGCCGGGCATCGTGCACGGTGACTATCGGCTTGACAACGTCCTCATCGACGAGTCCGACCGGCTGGTCGCGGTCATCGACTGGGAGATGGCCACGCTGGGAGACACGCTGACCGACCTGGCGCTGCTCGTGTTGTACCAGCGGTTGGGCGCGATGCTCGGTGGCACCTTCGTCGACGCCTCCTGCGCCCCCGGTTTTCTCAACGAGGCCGAGATCCTCACCCGGTACACCGCCCACAGCGCCCGTGACCTGTCCCGCTTCGGGTTCTACCTCGGGCTCGCGTCCTTCAAGCTGGCCGCGATCCTTGAGGGCATCCACTACCGCGGGCTCCACGGTCAGACCGTCGGCCCGGGTTTCGAGCACATCGGCGAGGCCATCCATCCCCTGCTCGACGCCGGCCTGACCGTACTCAGGGAGCGCACCTGATGGACTTCGCCCTCGACGCGAAGACCGAGGAGCTGCGCGACAGCCTCCTCGACTTCATGGACACCCAGGTAAACCCGGCCGAGCCGGTATTCCACGAACAGCTCGGCCAACTGCGGAACAAGTGGGCCTGGGACTCCGCGCCCGCATTCGCCGGGCTGCGCGCGCAGGCGCGCAGGCGCGGCCTGTGGAACCTCTTCCTCCCGGGCGAGCACGGCGCCGGGCTCACCAATCTGCAGTACGCCCCGCTCGCCGAGATCACCGGCCGCATCCCGCACCTCGCACCAGCCGCCCTGAACTGCGCCGCCCCCGACACCGGGAACATGGAGGTGCTCTCGATCTTCGGCACCGCCGCGCAGAAGAAGGAGTGGCTGGAGCCACTCCTCGAGGGCGAGATCCGCTCGTCGTTCGCGATGACCGAGCCCGACGTGGCGTCCTCCGACGCCACCAACATCACCACCTCGATCGTGCGGGACGGCGACGAGTACGTCATCAACGGCCGCAAGTGGTGGATCACCGGCGCGATGAACCCCAACGCCCGGATCCT
Source organism: Frankia sp. Mgl5 (assembly GCF_023242985.1). Taxonomy (NCBI): domain Bacteria; kingdom Bacillati; phylum Actinomycetota; class Actinomycetes; order Frankiales; family Frankiaceae; genus Frankia; species Frankia sp. Mgl5. The sequence goes on from NZ_JALKFY010000809.1 coordinate 58,632, forward strand.
CATCGTGATGGGCAAGACCGACCCCGCCGCCGACCGGCACCGCCAGCAGTCGATGATCCTCGTCCCGCGTGACGCCCCCGGGGTCGAGATCAGGCGCGGCATGGAGGTGTTCGGGTACGACGACCACGAGCACGGCGGCCACGCGGAGATCGTGTTCGCCGACGTCCGGGTTCCGGTGAGCAACCTGATCGGCGAGGAGGGCCAGGGCTTCGCGATCGCGCAGGCCCGGCTCGGCCCCGGCCGGATCCATCACTGCATGCGCTCCATCGGCATGGCCGAGCGGGCCATCGAGCTCATGTGCGAGCGGGCCGGTGACCGGGTCGCGTTCGGCAGGCCGCTCGCCGAGCAGGGAGTGGTCCGGGAGTGGATCGCCGAGTCCCGGGTCCGGGTCGAACAGCTGCGGCTGTTGGTACTCAAGACCGCCTGGCTGATGGACACCGTCGGTAACAAGGGTGCCCACACCGAGATCCAGGCGATCAAAATCGCCACCCCCGCCGCCGTCGAGTGGATCCTCGACAAGGCCATCCAGGTGCACGGTGCCGCCGGCCTCAGCCAGGATCTGCCGCTGGCATACTGCCAGGCCCAGATCCGCACCCTGCGGTTCGCCGACGGCCCCGACGAGGTGCACAGGAACGCCTTGGCGCGCGCCGAGATCCGACGCCAGGCCGAGGCGAGGAAGTCGCCATGACGATCAGCCAGATCCGGCCCTCCCGGGCCGCCCGGCACCGTACGGAGGCCCGATGAACCGTGATCTGCCCGAGGAACTCCACCGGCGCGTGGAACAGTTCCTTGCCGAGCACGACACGGCGACCACGGAGCGCGTGACCTGGCTCCGGGCGCGGTTCGACGCCGGGCTGGCCTGGGTGTCCTTCCCCGAGGGCCTGGGCGGGCTGGGTCTGCCGCAGGCACTGCAGGCGAAGGTGGACCGTCTCCTCGACGAAGCTGGGGCGCCTGACAACAACCGGCAGGCCAACGGCATCGGCCTGGGCATGGCCGCGCCGACGATCCTCAGGTTCGGGACCGACGAGCAGAAGCGGCGTTTCCTGCGGCCGCTGTGGACCGGTGAGGAGATCTGGTGCCAGCTTTTCAGCGAGCCCGGCGCCGGCTCCGACCTTGCCGGTGTCGCCACCCGCGCGGTTCGTGACGGCGACACCTGGCTGGTCAACGGGCAGAAGGTGTGGACCTCGGGCGCCCACCAGGCCCGGTTCGCGATCCTGCTCGCCCGCACGAACCCCGACGTGCCGAAGCACGGTGGGCTGACCTACTTCCTGTGCGACATGACCGACCCCGGCGTCGACGTCCGGCCGCTGCGCCAGATCACCGGCGAAGCTGAGTTCAACGAGGTCTTCCTCACCGACGTGTCGATTCCCGACAGCCAGCGGCTCGGCGCCGAGGGGGAAGGTTGGAAGGTCGCCAACGCCACGTTGAACAACGAGCGGGTGGCGATCGGCGGCAGAGCCGCACCTCGCGAGGACGGCATGATCGGGGTGGTGGCCGACACCTGGCGGGCGCACCCGGAGCGCCGTACTCCCGAGTTTCATCACCGGCTGCTCGGGCTGTGGGTCGAGGCCGAGGTCGCCCGGCTCACCGGCCAGCGGCTGCGGCAGAAGCTCGCACTCGGTCAACCCGGCCCGGAGGGCGCGGCGATGAAGCTCACCTTCGCTCGGCTCACCCAACAGCTCAGTGGGCTGGAACTGGAGCTGCTCGGCGAGGACGGCCTGCGCTACTCCGACTGGACCATGGTCCGGCCTGACAAGGTCGACATGACCGGCCACGACGCCGGCTACCGCTACCTACGCGCCAAGGGCAACTCCATCGAGGGCGGCACCTCGGAGATCCTGCGCAACATCATCGCCGAACGGATCCTCGGCCTGCCCGCCGAGCCGCGCGTCGACAAGGACATCCCCTGGAAGGAGCTGCCCCGGTGAGCGAGCTCGATCTGCTCTACACCGACGTCGAGGACGACCTGCGCTCCTCCGTGCGTGATCTGCTTGCCGACCACTGCGACCCGGCCGCGGTGACCGCGGTCTACGACGGCGACCGGTCCCTCGTGGGCGGGCTGTGGAAGGCCCTGGCCGTCGACCTCGGCCTCGCCGGCCTGCTGGTGCCCGAACACCGCGGCGGTGCGGGTGCGTCGGCCCGTGAGGCCGCCGTAGTGCTGGAGGAGCTCGGCCGCGCGGCGGCGCCGGTGCCGTTCCTCACCAGCGCCGTCGTCGCGACCACCGTCCTGCTGGAAGCGGAGACGGACCTCCTGCCCCTGCTGGCCGAGGGGAAGCGGACCGCCTGCCTCGTCGTGCCACTCTCGATCGGCCCCGCCGACGGAGAACTGCCGTCGGTCCGCGCCGAGGCCGGGGGCCGGCTCACCGGCACCATCACCAGCGTGGCGGGGGCCCTGGAGGCCGACGTACTGCTGGTGCCGGCCCGGACGACCGACGGCCTGGCCGTATTCGCCGTCGACACCACCGCGGCTGGCGTGACGCCGGTGGTCTCGCTGGATATGACACGCCAGCTCGCGGACGTCACCCTCGCCGGCGTGGCCGGCGAGCTCGTGGTCCGGGACGCCGAGCCCGCGATCCGTCGTGCTTTGGAGACCGGGGCCGCCCTGCTCGCCTCCGAACAGCTGGGCGTGGCCTGTTGGTGCCTCGACACGACGGTGGCCTTCCTCAAGGAACGCCGGCAGTTCGGCCGTGCGCTTGGTGGCTTCCAGGCCCTCAAGCATCGTCTCGCGGACCTCTACACCGGCGTCGAGTCCATGAACGCCGCTGCCCGCCATGCCGCCGCAGCGCTCGCGGCCGGCGATCCGGACGTTCCCGTGGCGACCGCGGTGGCGCAGGTCTACTGCGGCGACCTCGCGGTCACCGCCGCCGAGGAGGCGGTGCAACTGCACGGCGGCATTGGGATGACCTGGGAGTACCCGGCGCACCTGTACCTCAAGCGGGCCAAGGCCGACCAGATCGCGTTCGGCGCGCCGGGCGCCAACCGTGGCCGGCTCGCGGGACTCGTCGGACTGGAGACGTGATGATCGAGATCGGGGCGTTCCGCTCGCCGGGTGTTCTGTGTTTCGAGACGTAGGGCCGGCTCAGTACCCGTTGGCGCTCGGTCGGCCCTGAGCGCCGTCCACGGCGATGGTGGCTCCGTTCACCCAGCTGGCCCGCTCTGAGAGCAGGAAGGTGACCACGTCCGCGACCTCGTCGACGGTGCCCAGTCGCCGGGCGGGGAAGTCCCGCCGGACGAACTCGTCGAACTCGTTCGGGTGGCGCCGGGAGTACCTCTCCCACCCGCCGCCGGGGAAGAGGACGGATCCCGGGCTCACGGCGTTGACGCGGATGTTGAGCGGGCCCAGTTCTCGGGCGAAGGCCGAGGCCAGGTAGTTCTCCGCGGCTTTGGCCGCCCCGTACTGCGCCCGTGGCGACGGCTTCGACGCGGAGATCGACGAGACGATGACGACTGCCCCGCCGCCGTTCATCTGCATGTGCGGGACGGCGGTGCGGATCGCCCGGACGGCGTGTCCGGTGTTGAGTTCGAACGTCTGCGCCCAGTCCTCGGGGGTGGAGTCGAGCAGGCCGCCTCCGACGGTGCCGCCGACGTTCGCGACCAGCAGGTCGACGCCACCGAGGGCCTCGGCGGCGGCATCGACGAAGCGTTCGACCTCGCCCGGTCTGGTCACGTCGGCGATGACGCCGACGACGTCGGACTCGGCACGCCCGAGGCCCGCTGTCGCTTCCGCGAGCGTGTCGGGATCGCGTCCGCAGATCCCTACCCGGCAGCCTTCGGTCGACAGACGGGCGGCGATCGCGTGCCCGATGCCACGCGAGCCTCCGGTGACGAGCGCGGCCTTACCGTTCAGATGAAGATCCACTAGAGTGTGTCCGCCTACCGGTCGTGCGTCGAACCCGCCCCGGTACTGTTCCGCGCCGCAGGACCGGTTCCAGGTGGCATCTGGACGCTCGGGAACGACGGGCTCGGCCGGGCCCGGACCGAGCGGACCGAGCGGACCGCGTGCCAGGCCCGCCCGGGACCACCTCGGTGCTGCCCTCGCCGCGCGATCGGAGGTAGCACGGCACGACGGTCACCCCGGACTGGTGCTCAGTGAGCCTTGTCGAAAGCCTCGACGATGTTCGACGCGATACGACCCCGGTCGCTCACCGTGTAGCCGTTGCTGCGCGCCCACTCGCGGATGTCGGCGGTGCGGTCGGTTCCCGCGGCGCGCGGCGAGGCGGCGCGCGGGCCGCGCCGTCCGCTGCCGGCGCGGCCACCGGAACGGCGGGCCGCCGTAACGAACGAGGCCAGTGACTCCCGCAGTTTTGTGGCGTTCGTCTCTGACAGGTCGATCTCGTAGTGCGCGCCGTCCAGCCCGAACCGGACGGTCTCCTCAGCCGTCTCTCCGCTGAGGTCGTCGATCAGCGAAACGATGGTCTTCTGCGCCATGAGCATTCCCCGTTCATACGTGCGGACCGTGTATCCGCGATGTATTGCATACCGTATCGCGTAATCGCACGGATGGGCCTGTCGCATCCGCCGAAATCGGCTAATCATGACCGGATGGCTTCCGGATGGGAGCATCACATCGGGCTTGTGGAGCACTCTTGGGTGGCTCATGGGCCGGCGAGTCAGGAGTCGCGGGCGGAGTCCCGTGCGCTGACGCGGTACCGGCCCGGTGGCTGCGAGCGGGCGCGGGTGAAGGCGCGGTTGAAGGCGTAGACCGAGGTGTACCCGACCGACCTGGCGATGCTTTCCAGCGTGTCGTCGGTGTCCCGCAGCCGGCGGGCCGCGAGGTCCATCCGCCAGCGGGTGAGGTAGGCCCCGGGCGTCTCGCCGACTACCGCGGGGAACCGCCGCGACAGCGTGGCGCGGGACACGGAGATCTCACCGGCCAGGGCCTCGGTGGTCCAGGCCCGCGCGGGATCCTCATGGAGCTTCGCGACCGCGGCGCCGACAACCGGATCGTCGAGGACACCCAGCCAGGAGGCCGCGGGCCGGGCCTGGCCGGTCGCGAGCCACACCCGCAGCAGCTGGATGAGGAGGATGTCGACGAGCCTGTCCAGGACGACGGCTGTCCCGAGCCGCGGATGGGCGAGTTCACGCCCGAGCAGCCGAACGGTGTCCTCGAGGCACCCCCCGGCGTTGTCCGCACGGATGTGGACCAGGTCGGGAAGCAGGGTGAGGACCTGGGTCGTGACGGCGGGGTCATGCGAGTAGTGCGCGCACAGGATGTGGGTGCGGACCGGGCCGGAGCCGATCCTCACCGCGCCGGAGTCGGCCCACTCCCAGCTGTCGAAGGCGTGCGCACCGGTTCGAGCCAGAGTGCCGGTGTCGCTCGCCAGGACGTGTTCGGTGCCGCTCGGCAGGAGAACGACGTCACCGGGCATGAGCTGGCGGGCGGACTGGCCCGGGCTCGCCAGCCAGGCTGTTCCCGCGGTGACCGCGTGGAAGGCGGCGCCGCGCGAGGCCGCCGCCCACCAGCCCCAGTTCTCCCCGGCCTCGATCCTCGCCCCGAGGGTGCCGCGAACCCCCGAGACCGCCAGCACGTCGGCGAGGACATCCACGGACGCAGCGTACCGGGAGGCCTCATGTGGTGAGGCAGACGGATATCAGAATGAGCATCTCAGGCATCCACACGCTCATGGCCGCGCCCTACGGTTCATCCATGAACCTCTCCGGAAGCATCGCCCTCGTCACCGGCGCGAACCGCGGCATCGGCCGCCACTTCGTCGAACAGCTCCACGACCGGGGGGCGTCGAAGGTCTACGCCACGGCGCGCAACCCCCGGTCGGTCGACCTCCCCGGTGTCGAGACGCTGCCGCTCGACATCACCGACCCGGACTCGGTCGCCGCGGCCGCCGCCGCGGCATCCGACGTCACACTGCTGGTCAACAACGCCGGCGTGTCCACCGCGCAGAATCTCGTCACCGGCGATCTGGCGAAGATCCGTCTTGAGATGGACACCCACTTCTACGGAACTCTCGCGATGGTGCGCGCGTTCGCTCCGGTGCTCGCCGGCAACGGCGGCGGCGCGGTCCTCAACGTCCTTTCCAGGCTGTCCTGGCTGTCCTATCTCGGGGCCAACGCCTACAGCGCGGCCAAGGCCGCCGAGTGGAGCCTGACCAACGGAATCCGCCTGGAGCTGCGCGAGCAGGGCACCCTCGTCACGGGTCTGGTCCTGAGCAGCACCGACACCGACATGATGGCCGGCTGGGACATCCCGAAGAACGATCCGGCCGATGTCGTACGTGCGGCGTTGGACGGCCTGGAGGCCGGGCGGTTCGAGATCCTCGCCGACCGGGACAGCACCGAGGCCAAGGCGGCGCTCAGCACCGACCCGGGCGTCCTGTACGCCCAGACCGGATGACTGCCCGCACGCGCGGAACCTTCCGTTTCCCCGGGACGAGACCCGCCGCCATCGGCTTCTTGCTGACCGAGTCGGCATCTCTCCGGCGACGCAGTCATCGCCTCAGGAAACCCGAGTCACGATCGCACGAGGAGTCCCTGCTGAAAGGGGTAACGACAGGGACTCCCTGCGGCCGGTTGATCGTGATTTAACTCGGATGATCTGGGGGAGGGCGTGAGTCTCCAAGGAACTGCGTGTGGTGAGGTGGGGCCCGTGGTGCCGAGCCTTCCGTTACCGTCGGGTCCTGCGCCGCTGAGCACGCTCAGATCATCGTCTCCGATTTTCGACGGGAAGAGGAACGCCCCATGTCCACCAGGACGCACATAACGCTGAACAACGGGGTCGAGATGCCCGCGGTCGGTCTCGGTGTCTTCCAGACCCCGCCGGAGGAGACCCGGTCGGCTGTTGAGGCGGCGCTGTCGGCCGGTTACCGGCACATCGACACCGCGGCGGCCTACGGCAACGAGCGGCAGGTCGGCGAGGCCGTCCTCAAATCCGGCGTCGACCGGACCGACGTCTTTCTGGAGACCAAGATCTGGATCAGTGACTACGGCTACGACCAGACCCTGCACGGCTTCGAGAAGAGCGCGCGCAAGCTCGGTATCGACCAGATCGACCTGCTCATCCTGCATCAGGCGCTGCCGTCGGAGTTCGACAGGACGCTGGAGTCCTACCGCGCCCTGGAGACGCTGCTCGCCGACGGGAAGGTCCGCGCGATCGGGGTCAGCAACTTCATGGTCGAGCACCTCACCGCCCTGCTTGAGCGGGCGAGCGTCGTCCCCGCGGTGAACCAGATCGAAGTGCACCCCTACTTCGCCCAGCGCGAGGTGCAGGCGTTCGGTGCCAAGCATGGCATCCACACGCAGGCGTGGTCACCGATCGGTGGAATCACGTTCTACCGTGCGGGCAGCCACGACAGCACCCTGCGGGACCCGGTGATCGGTGAGATCGCGCAGGCGCACGGCAGGACGCCGGCGCAGGTGATGCTGCGCTGGCACCTGCAGCAGGGCCGGTCGGTGATCCCGAAGTCGACGCGGCCGGAGCGGATCGTCGAGAACTTCGACGTGTTCGACTTCGCGCTGACCGACAAGCAGCTCGCCGCGATCGACGGCCTCGACACCGGCCGGCGCGGCGGCCCGGAGCCCAGCGACATCACTCTTGCGACCTTCAGTAAAGTGATCCCCGAAGCCTGATTACCCCACTTCATCCTGTGAGGCCCCAGAACTCGGATCGAAAATCACAGGAGATTGACGCGCCGCAGCCATACGTCGACGTCGGCGCCGGCTTGCGCGACTTCTTCGCCGCGTACCGCGAGGCCCGCTCCGATGGTTGCGCCGGGACACGAGGCGGCGTAGTCGCGTTCTGTGGTTCCCAGTCCACTCATGGCGTAGGTCGTGACCGGAAGCACGGTCTTGCCGCTGAAGTCCAGGCTCTCCGTGAACGTCGACATGATCATCGGCGCTCTGACATTCCAGATCGGGCTTCCCAGTAGAACCGTGTCGTACCGTTCGATCGAGCGCAGGGGATTGGCGATGGCCGGGCGTGCGTCGGCGTTCTGTTCGCGGACATTTCGCCCGACAGTCTGCTCGTAGTCGTCCGGGTATGGGTCGGCCGGCTCGATGCGGTGAACGTCGCACCGGACCCGCGTGCTGATCATGCCAGCCAGCGCCTCGGTGTTCCCGATGTCAAGGTGATTACGCCCGCCGTAGTAATAGTTCTCGCCCGCCCGGGAGAAGTAGGCCAGCAGAACGGACTGCTCCGCCGGGGCCGGCGTCGCGGGCCGTGCCGAGGGTGAGGGCGCTGGCCGACGTGGCGAGGGCGCGGAACATCCGCTGACGGGGACACCGGCCAGCACCGTCGCTCCTGCGCCGAGCGCGCCACGCAGGAGCGACCGGCGCAGGAGCGACCGGCGCCCGAGCACGGCCGGCCTCTGGCTACCAATGTTCATCCTCATCGGCCGGTGCTCGGCGCGAGGCTGCGCGAGCCGTGCCGTTCCGTGTACTGAGCCCCGCCCGTGCTCGACAAGCCCAGGCCCGGCGCCGCGGCCCTCCTCGTGCTCCATGAGGCTCCCTGACGTTGCGGATGGACGATGCCGCGGGTCAGCGCCCGAGCGGCGTCCGACCCAGAACTGGCCGGGTCAGCCGATCGAAACCGCCCGCCGGACGCGGCTGGGAGTCCCGGTCGTGAGGGGTCCCGGCAGTACCTCCCACCACCGATGGGCGTCGCCGTACCGTCGGGCCCATGGACAACCGCGCCGAGGTTCGCGACTTTCTCGTCGGCCGGCGCGCCCGGATCAGCCCCGAACAGGCCGGACTGGCCACTTTCGGTGAGACCCGTCGGGTTCCGGGCCTGCGCCGCGGTGAGGTCGCCCACCTCGCCGGCGTGAGCGTGGAGTACTACACCCGCCTGGAACGCGGAAACCTCGCCGGCGTGTCGGAATCCGTCCTGGACTCCCTGGCCCGGGCGCTACACCTCGACGAGGCCGAGCGCGCCTACCTGTTCGACCTCGCCAGGACCGCCACAGGCCCCGCACGACCGGCACGGGGAAGCCAGCATGCCCGGGTGCGGCCCAGCATCCGCCGCGTCCTGGACGCCATCACCGGCGCGCCGGCCTACGTACGCAACGCGCGCATGGACATCCTCGCCGCCAACGACCTCTGCTTTGCCCTTTACGCCGACATCCTCACTCCGCGGACCCTCCCGGTGAACTTCGCGCGGTTCCTGTTCCTCGACCCCCGGGCCACCGACTTCTTCATCGACTGGCCCACCATCGCCGACGCCGCCGCCGCGGGCCTGCGCGGTGAAGCCGGCCGCAGCCCACTCGACCGTCAGCTCTCCGACCTCATCGGGGAACTGGCGACCCGCAGCGACGAGTTCCGCGTCCGCTGGGCCCGCCACAACGTCCGCCTCCACCGCACAGCGGTGAAACGACTACGTCACCCGGTCATCGGCGACATCGAACTGACCGGCGACGCCATGGAACTACCCGCGGACGCGCTCACCCTCATCACCTACACGGCCAGCCAAGCCACCGCCCAACAGCAACTCGACTTCCTGGCCAGCTGGACCAGCGACCGGCAACATCCCCGCGCAGGCGGCCCCACGCCGGTAGCGACGATCCTGCCGGCGTCGAAAACCCGGCCGAGCCGTCGCACCGACGGCGACGGACCGGCGTAACAGTACGGCGGGAGAACGTGTCATCCGCCCCGCCGCTCGCGTGAAGTCGACATCGCTCCTCGGGCGACCTGACCTCCTCGTCAATCTTGCTCGTCCAATCTTGTCGAAGGATTCACCATGGAATACGCCAACCTCGGAACCTCCGGGCTGAAGGTCAGCCGTATCGCGCTCGGCTGCATGAGTTTCGGCAGGCCCGGCACGGGCCGCGACTGGGCGCTGGACGCCGACGCCGCCAAGCCGATCTTTCAGCAGGCCGTCGACCTCGGCATCACGCTGTGGGATACCGCCAACACCTATAGCCGGGGGACGTCCGAGGAGATCACCGGTGAAGCCGTGAAGCGGTACACGAGCCGCGACCAGGTCGTGATCGCGACGAAGCTGTTCGCGCCGATGGGCCCCGGACCCGGCGGCCGGGGCCTTTCGCGCCGGGCCGTCTTCGAGCAGCTCGACGCGTCGCTGCGACGGCTCGGCACCGATTGGATCGACCTTTACCAGATCCACCGATTCGACCCGCACACCCCCGTCGAGGAGACGATGGAGGCCCTCCACAACGCCGTGAAATCGGGCAAGGTGCGCTACCTGGGCGCTTCCTCGATGTGGGCCTGGCAGTTCTCCAAGCTGCAGTACACCGCGCAGCTGCACGGCTGGACGAAGTTCATCTCCATGCAGGACCAGTACAACCTCGTCGCCCGCGAGGAAGAGCGCGAGATGTTCCCGCTGTTGTCGGACCAGGGCGTCGGCAGCCTGCCATGGTCGCCGCTCGCCGCCGGCCTGGTGACCCGGCCGTGGGGTGACGCGAGCACGACCCGCGGAGCGCTGAACCCGACGGCCGACGCGTCCGGCACCCCGCTGTTCCTCGACAGCGACCGCGGGACGGTCGACGCGGTCCAGCGCATCGCCCAGGCACGGGGGATCTCGATGGCGCAGGTGGCGATGGCGTGGGTGCTGCGCAACCCTGTCGTGACCGCCCCGATCGTCGGAGCGACCAAGTCGCACCATCTCGCCGACGCCGTGGCCGCGCTCGACATCGATCTCGGTAAGGACGAGGTCACTGCTCTGGAGGAGAGCTACACGCCGCGCAGGCCGACCTACTACGGCTCCGAGTCGGGGTACTGAGCCTGTGACCAGATTCCGTCCTCGACGCACAAGGAGCTGATGCCGATGCAGACCTGGTTGATCACCGGCTGTTCCACGGGCCTGGGCCGCGCGCTCGCGCAGGCCCTGCTCGATCATGGCCACAACGTGGCCGCCACAGCCCGGGACGTCGCCCACGTGGCCGACCTCGCCGAGGCGTATCCCGACCGCGCGCTCGCGCTGGCACTCGACGTCACCGATGGTGCGCAGGTCACGCGCGCCGTCCAACAGGCCGAACAGCGGTTCGGTGGTGTCGACGTGCTCGTGAACAACGCCGGCTACGGGTACCGGGCGGCGGTCGAGGAGGGCGACGAGGACGACGTCCGCCGGCTGTTCGCCACCAACGTCTTCGGCGCGGTGTCGATGGTCAAAGGTGTGCTCCCGGGCATGCGCGCGCGACAGCGTGGCGCGATCGTCAACATCTCGTCGATCGGTGCGCGCATCTGCCCACCGGGATCGGGCTACTACTCGGCGACCAAGGCGGCGCTCGAGGGCCTGACGGGTTCGCTGCGCAGAGAGCTCGGGCCGCTCGGCATCCACACGATCGTCGTCGAGCCCGGTGCCTTCCGGACCGACTTCGCGGGCCGCTCTCTCCAGCAGGCCGCGACGCCGATCGCCGACTACGCCGACACGGCCGGGCGCCGCCGCAAGGAGCACGACACGACGCACGGCACCGAGCCGGGCGACCCGGCGAAGGCCGCCGAGGCGATCATCGCCGCCGTCGAGTCGGCGTCGCCACCCGCGCTGCTCGTACTCGGTCAGGACGCCGTGCGGCTCTTCCGTGACACCTTGGAGGGCCAGCTCGCTGAGCTGACGGAGTGGGAGAAGACCAGCCTCGCCACCGCCGTCGACGCCTAGGCCGTACCGCCGCCCATCCGGACCGACGGATATCCGTCCAGGTCACGAGGGCTTCGCCATCGTCATCAGCACGTAGACGCCACTGACCCGACCGGGGCTACCGGTCGGGTCAGTGGCGTCTGGTCGAGTCAACCGTCATCGACCGATTGCCCTCGGGCGAGCTGGCAGATCACTTGCCCTGATGCGTTGACCACGACAGGGTCCCTCGCTATGGTACTTACATACGTACAGGTGTTCGCATATAAGAACATGCGAGTAAGAGCGTGTGTTTAAGGACGTCATGGTCATTGTTGTGACTGCCGAACCGTCGACGAGAAGCCCGGCTCCTGACTCTGCGTCCGCCGGCGGACCTGATCTCTGCTTCCGCTTATCTGTGGGTAATCGCACGTCGGCGCAGGCGTCATCCGTCGCCATCGGCAGCGTGATGTAGTGCAGAGAGATGCTCTGGTCGCAGAGAGTAAGCGAGGTTTATGTGGCGTAATCATCCTCGTCGCCGCAACGATACTGATGCATCTGGTCCACTCGCCGTCGCCGTATCTTCTCGGCGGCCTGATCGGCGGTGCCGCGTTCTCGCTCGCGTTCGGAGCGCCATGGCGGTTTCCTGAGCCGGCGCGGCATTTCGGCATGGCGCTGATCGGGGTCAGTGCGGGCGCGCTGATCGACTCCGATGTGATCCGGCGGATAGCCAGCCAGCCCGTTGAGGTGCTCGGTGGTGTCGCCGTCACACTGGTCTTTTCGATGGCGACGGGCCTGGTTCTCGTTTTGTCGCCGAAGGTCAACCTGGCCACGGCGGTCTTCTCCTCGATGGCGGGCGCTGCCTCCGGCGTGTCGGCCATGGCCAAGGAGCTGGATGCCGACGACGCGATCGTCTCGGCCGTCCAGTACGCGCGCGTGGTGGTTGTCGTGGTTTCGCTGTCGCTGGTTGCGCCGATCCTCGACCGCTCCGGGAGTCTCTCTCCGGCCGATCGCGGGCCCGCTGCCGTCGAACCCGTCCTGTGGCAGAGCCTCGTGTTCACGGCGCTGTGCATGGGAGTCGGCCTGCTCCTCGCACAGGTCCTTTCCTTCAGCGGCTCGCGGTTGGTCGTCCCGATGCTGCTCTCGATGGCGGTTGCGCTGGTGGTGTCCGTCCCGCTTGCCGTCCCGGAGCCGCTGCTCGATCTCGGTTACACCATCACCGGGCTTGCCGTTGGGTTTTCTTTCACTGCGGCCACGATCCGCCTGTTGATACGGCTGTTCCCGTTGGTGCTGGTGCAGTTGGTTCTGAGCGTCGGGGGCTGCGCCGTGATCGGAATCGTGTTCGCCCGGGCGGTCGGAATTCCGGACCTCGCTGGATACCTGGCGATGACCCCTGGCGGTCTCCCGGCGGTGACGGCTGTCGCGGTCCAGTCCGGCGCGGAGGTCGGACTGGTCATCACGATGCAGCTCGTACGGGTGTTCGCCGCCATCCTGAGCGCGTCGCTCATCGGCACCCTGGTCAGACGCCGGAGCCGGCTGACGGGTGCCTGACCATCCCGGTCCACCCATCGCCGGCGATCCTATGTGCGTACAGATATTCATATATGCGAACTCTGCGCTAGGCTGGAGCGAGAGGCCTTGTCAGGGTTGTCGCCGCGGCCCCAGGAGGACGCCATGAGCTTTCCGTCCGTAAGACACGTGACACCGTCCGTCCGCGTCTTCGCCGGCGAGGGCGCGCTCGCCGCGCTGCCCCGCGAGTTCGACCGCGCGGGGATCCGGCGGGCGGTCGTGTTCTGCGGGGCCTCGATGCGCCGTCACACCGAGGCGGTGGCAAGGGTCGAGTCGGCGCTTGGCGACCGGCTCGCCGGATGGTTCGACGGAGTCCGCGAGCACAGCCCGCTTCCCGCGGTCGAGCACGCGCGCGAGGTCCTGGAGGCGACCGGCGCCGACGCCGTGGTGGCGCTGGGCGGCGGGTCCGCCATCGTGACCGGCCGCGCCGCCAGCATCCTGCTGGCGGAGAAGGCCGACGTTCGCGATGTCTGCACCCGCCGCGTCGACGGCCGGCTGGTCAGCCCGAAGCTCGACACGCCGAAGATCCCCCAGTGGATCATTCCGAGTACTCCGACCACGGCCTACGCCAAGGCGGGAAGCGCGGTGCGGGACCCGGAGACCGGGGAGCGGCTGGCCCTGTTCGACCCCAAGACCCGCGCCGCCGGCGTGTTCATGGATCCCGTGATCGCCGGCACCGCGCCGGTGTCGCTGGTGCGGTCATCTGCCCTGAACGCCTTCGCCATGGCCGTCGACGGCCTGCAGTCGGACACCGACGATCCGCTCGCCGACGCGCTGCTGGCGTATGCGCTCCGCCTGTCGAGGGAGTGGCTGCCGCGCCTCGACGTCGCCTCGGACGGGGAGCCGCGCCTGCGCCTCATGTTCGCCGCGCTCCTCGCGGGCCAGGGCAGCGACCACACGGGCACCGGCCTGGCCCAGGCGCTCTCGCACGCGGTCGGCCCGCGCTCCACGGTGGCGAACGGGACGGTCGAGGCGATGCTCCTGCCGCCCACGATGCGCTTCAACACCCAGGTGACGAAGCGGCGCCTCGTCCAGGTCGCGGAGGTCCTCGGCGGCGGACACCGGCCTGACGATGGTGCGGCCGAGGCGATCGACGCCGTCGAGCACCTGCTCGCGGCCGTCGGCGTGCCACGCCGCCTGCGCGACGTCGGGGTTGATCGCGCGGCCCTGCCGGAGATCGTCGAGCACGCCATGGACGACTGGGCCATCACCCGTGTCCCGCGCCCGGCGACCCGGGAGGATCTCGAGGCGCTTCTCGACCGCGTCTGGTGAGGGCCTCCCGGGGAGATCCGGGACTTCTGCCGACGCTTGGGACCAGGTAAGCTTGTTTCGTACTTACGAACGGATATTCGCTAATGCGTCAATGTGGGGATGTGAGGCGATGGCGGCGGCCGGCCGCACCTCACGGGACGCGACGGTCGTCGTCCCGGGCGGCGCCGAACCAGAGGAGGTACGCGGGATGTCACTGGGCCTGGTCACTGTCGATCTTCAGGGAAGTGTGGCGGTGGTGGAGATGCACCGACCGCCGAACAACTTCTTCGACGAGGCCAGCCTCCGCGAGCTGGCGCAGGCCCTGCTGCGCGTCGACGCCATGCCCGAGGCGCGCTGTGTGGTGCTCTGCTCGCAGGGGCGGCACTTCTGCGCGGGCGCTGATCTGCGCGACGTCGACGCGGACGGACTGCGTCGGGTCTACCGCGAGGCGTTCACCATCTTCACCGCGCGCAAGCCCGTCATCGCCGCGGTACAGGGCGCCGCGATCGGTGGTGGTCTCGGGCTGGCCCTGGCCGCCGACTTCCGGGTTGCCGCCGAGAACGCGCGGTTCAGCGCGAACTTCGCCCGGCTGGGCTTCCACCAGGGCTTCGGTCTCTCGGTCACCCTGCCGGCGGCTGTCGGGTCACAGAAGGCGCGCGATCTGCTGTACACAGGTCGCTCGGTCAACGGTGCTGAGGCGCTCGCGATGGGGCTGTGTGACCGGGTCACGGCGGCCGACCCGCGGGAGGAGGCCCTGGCCTGGGCCCATGACGTCGCCCTGTCGGCGCCGCTCTCCCTGCTGTCGATCAGGTCGACCCTGCGGCGTGAGCTCGTGGCACGGGTGTCGGCGGCTCTCGACCAGGAGGCTGCCGCGCAGGCGGTCCTGCTCGGGACCGACGACTTCCGGGAGGGAGTCCAGGCTTCAATCGGCAAGCGGGCGCCGTCCTTCACCGGAGCCTGAGCGGGTGTTGCACCGAGGTCGGGGTTAAATATGGCCATGACTGATCATCCGTCCCCGAAGCTCGACGGTGCTCCGCAGAACCACCGGACGATCGACCGGGTTACTCGCATCCTGGAAGAAGTCGTTTACAACCCGGGAATGACGTTCGTAGAGCTGGTGCGGGCGCTGGATGCTCCGAAAAGCTCTGTGCACGGCTTCGTTCGAGGGCTTCTCGCAGCAGGGTGGGTCTATGAGGACAACCACCGTTTCTACCTGGGCCCAGCACTGTACGGTCTGACGCTCGCCAGCGGTGGCTTCCGTGCCGGAATGGTGACCGACAACGACGTGGCCGCGCTTTATGAGGCGGCGGGTGTCACGGTCTTCCTGGGCGTCCAGGCCGGAGATCACCTGATCTACGTGTCCGAGTTCGGTGCGGACAGGCTGGCGGGTTTCGCGGCGCGGAACAACATCCGCCGTACCATGCTGGGGACGGCCGGTGGCAAGGCGATTCTCGCCGCGCTTCCCGCCGCCCAGCGGGACGCGTACCTGCGCCGACGGAATCCGGACGAATCCGGGCTCGTGGATCAGTTCCTCGCGGAGTACGAGGACATCAGGAGAACGCGGATAGCCCGGAACACGTTGCACGGCGGTACGCGCTTCGCCATCGCCACCGTCGTGTCGGGCCAGTCGGGCGAGCCGGTCGCCGAGGTCACCCTGGTGGGACCCAGTACAGAAATGCTGCCCCGGGAAGAGCAACTGGCAGATCTGCTTCTCGGGCACGTCGACTCGTGGCGGCGGCGAGCGCCCGGAAGCGCCAAGAAGCAGGGCCGAGCGACCGGGCGGTGAATTTCTGATCACAGATGACCGGTTGCCGGTGACGGTCGGGGGGATCGCGGAGATCGTGCGCTGTGAACCACCGGGATCGTTACCGTCAATGGTTTACAGTCGAATCGGGAGTATTCGTGTCTGTTCATGCTCGGTCCGCTCGTGCTCGCCGGTCGTGTCTGGCTGTTCCGGCTTCGAACGTGAAGATGTTGGGTAAGGCGCAGGGGCTTCCTGCCGA
>NZ_JALKFY010000481.1:0-426 GCF_023242985.1 Frankia sp. Mgl5
CGCGTCGAGGGTGTCGGCCAGCACCCGGCGCGGCTCGGCCAACTCCAGGGCCGCGCACACCTCCGCAGCGTCTCCAGCCGTCCTCCCGGCTCGCGCAACTACAGGCCAGCGCCCCGCCACGACGTCGAAAGACCACCAGACGGGAGCTCACCATGACCACCCAACACCGCAGACTCTGCTGCTTAATTCGCGGTTCGGGTTGTGCGCTGCTGGCTGAGGCGGGTGAGTCTGCTGGTGCGGGGTGTGAAGGGCGGCTGGTGGGGGTTCCAGTGGGCGTCGAGGCGGATGACGTTGACCGCGGTGGCGGAGAAGGCGTGTTGGAGGCGGGTCTTGGGTAGGCCGCAGTAGAGGCCTGTAAAAGTAGCGGCTCTGCCGCACATCCGGTGGTGACTGTGCGTTAACCGAGCAGGATGCGGTGGCGGAGGA
>NZ_JALKFY010000482.1:0-426 GCF_023242985.1 Frankia sp. Mgl5
GTACATTTGGCTGAAGAACGAAGCGAACCTCAAAGCGGAGCAGAAAGAAACCTTACTGCGCCTGAAGGACAGCAACCTGCAGACTGGGCGGGCTTACCGTCTAAAGCTGGCTTTACAGGATCTCTGGACAACCCCGCACATTCTGGCGGATGTGTATCTGCGGGAATGGATCGGCTGGGCGACACGCTCCCAACTTGCGCCTATGGTCAGCTTGGCCAAGACGATCAAACAACATGAGGAAGGCATTCTGCGCTGGTTCCATAGCAGGATGACGAACGGTTTGCTCGAAGGCATAAACGGTCTGGTTCAAGCAGCCAAACGTCGAGCCAGGGGCTACCGAAATGTGGAAAACCTGATCGCCATGGTCTACATGACTGCCAATAAGCTCCGGCTTCCGACGCTCGGCGCGCGCCGGGCACAATAATC
>NZ_JALKFY010000483.1:0-425 GCF_023242985.1 Frankia sp. Mgl5
AGCTGGAGGAAGGTCTCGTAGGCCAGGCCGAAGCCGAGGTAGCGGCCTTCTGAGAGTTGCCCACCGGAGGTGTTGAGTGGCAGCTGGCCGGTGCGGGCGATGCGCGTGCCGCCTTCCACGAACGGGCCCGCCTCGCCGCGGCCGCAGAAGCCGAGTGCCTCGAGCCAGAGCAGGACGAAGATGCTGAACCCGTCGTAGAGACCGGCGACGTCGACGTCGGCGGGCCGCAGCGCGGTGCGTGACCAGAGCTGCTCGGCGGCTTTCGTCGCGGCCATGACGTCGAAGTCCGGCCAGAACTCCCAGCTCGAGGTCATCGGCCGGCCGCCGCCGAGGGCTTCGAAGAAGACGGGCCGGTCGACGTCACGGCGGTGGTCGGCGTGCGAGACGACGAAGGCGATCGACCCGTCCGCCGGGATGTCGCAGTC
>NZ_JALKFY010000484.1:0-424 GCF_023242985.1 Frankia sp. Mgl5
GAACAAGAGCGTGCCCGGTGCTGATCGTCTGGACCGAGCGGAGCCGTTTCAGGCCGCGCATCGGCCGGAGTCGGGCTTTGAGCCGGCCATGATCGGCTTCGATCCGGTTGTTCTCCCGGGCCGCGTCGACGTGACAGGCCTCGGGCACCAGGTCGTCCAGGACCCGCGGGTAGACCGGGGCCTTGTCGGTGGTGACCTCCACCGGCCGCCGGCGATGAGACAGTGCCCGGACGAAGAACCGGCGGGTGGCGGCTTGGTCGCGGCGCGTGCTGGCGAGGACGTCGATGACCTGTCCGTGCTGGTCAACGGCCCGGTACAGGTAGGTCCAGCGGCCGGCGACCTTCAGGTAGGTCTCGTCGATGAACTACCTGTCGCCGGGTCGGTGCCGGCACGGCCGCGCGGCCTCGGCGAGCAGGGGCGTAAA
>NZ_JALKFY010000485.1:0-423 GCF_023242985.1 Frankia sp. Mgl5
GCTCAACACGGCGGCGATCTTCGCTGTCGGCTTTCTAATGCGCCCGGTAGGGAGCCTGCTGATGGGCCGTTACGCCGATCGTCATGGCCGCCGTGCCGCGCTGACGCTTTCCATCACCATCATGGCCGGTGGTTCTCTGATCATTGCCTGCACCCCAAGTTATGGCACCATTGGTGTGCTGGCTCCCATCATTCTGGTTCTTGCACGCCTGCTCCAAGGGTTGTCGCTAGGTGGAGAGTATGGAACCTCGGCAACGTACCTGTCCGAGATGGCCAGCAGCGGCCGCCGCGGCTTCTACTCGAGCTTCCAGTACGTCACACTTGTTGCCGGACAGTTGGTGGCACTGGGTGTCCAGATCATCCTCCAGCAAATGCTCAGCGAACCGGATATGAAGTCCTGGGGCTGGCGTATTCCCTTCGCTAT
>NZ_JALKFY010000486.1:0-423 GCF_023242985.1 Frankia sp. Mgl5
GCATCGTGCCTACAACATTCCCGTCTCCAGCCGCTCCCACCTCGAAGGTGCCCCGATGGCCGCCCGCTTCACCCCCCTGCGCAACGATCGCGTCCACTCCCGCTTTTTTCAGCAGATGTGCTTCTTCCACCGATGTTGCCGTGCCGATCAGCTTCATGCCGGCCATTCGGGCAGCTTCTCCATAGCGACCGGGCAGTGAGAAAGCAAAGCTGAAAATCGGCGGTTTTTCCTCCAATACCACCGCAAAGCATTCCTCCAAGTCATCGCCAAAGGAAGGCAGTTCTCCTGACCAAGGCTCAAGCCCCACGGCTTCCCGCATTTCATTGATCCAGGCAACCAGCTGCGGTGTAACCACTGCCGTTTTCGGCTGGTTGTACAACAGCAGATTTACGCTATACGGACGATCCGTTAATTCTTTTATTT
>NZ_JALKFY010000487.1:0-420 GCF_023242985.1 Frankia sp. Mgl5
GATCCATACCGCTCGCTCCATGAAGCAATTTGGTCGAAAAGTCCATTACCCTCTTCCCCCTGTCTTTTCCGATTCGTCCAAAGCAGCCTGCAAATCGGCAATCAGATCGTCTGGATGCTCAATTCCCACGGATAAGCGCAGCAGCCGGTCGCAGACGCCTACCTTTTCCCTGATCTCCAGAGGGATATCAGCATGCGTCTGCGTCGCCGGATAGGTACAGAGCGACTCCACACCGCCCAGGCTTTCCGCGTACGAGATCAGGCGCAGGTTCTGTAAAAACGGTGCCACCTGCTCGGCTGTACGGATGCGGAAGGAAACCATTCCGCTAAAACCGCTTGCCTGCTTGCACTGGATCTCATACCCTTGATGCTTCTCCAATCCTGGGTAGAACACCTCGGTCACGGCAGGATGCTCTAAGAG
>NZ_JALKFY010000488.1:0-411 GCF_023242985.1 Frankia sp. Mgl5
AGGACGGCACAACCTCTTGCGTCATGACTATATATCTAGAGATATTGGACGCCTACGTCAACCGGACAACCCGCGCGTGGGCCGGAACCGCGCCCGCACAGGCCCGCCGCCGCGCGGCCGGCCGCGTCACGCAGGGCCGCGGTGGTCAGCGAGCGGCCGTGGTCGTCCTCTCCTGTGCGCGTCCGGCGCGCGCGGCAAGCCACGCCGGCGCGGCCGCCGGCCCTCACCGGTAGCACCTACCGGCCACCATCTCGATGTGAGGCTAGAAAAGTCTATATATATATATTACCTGGACTTCGCGATCAGTCGACAGGCGGCCGGGGTGAACCCGCCAGCCGACGGCCGCACGCGCGTGACACCGAGCCGGGCGAGCGCGGCCGCTCCCGCACGATCCGCCGGCCCTGACACCGG
>NZ_JALKFY010000489.1:0-410 GCF_023242985.1 Frankia sp. Mgl5
GTGGACAGGATCGGGATGGTGGCGGGTTGCGGGCGGATGGGGGCGAGGGCGGCGAGCAGCTCGTCGCGGACGGCCTCGACGTGCGGGGAGTGCGAGGCATAGGTGACGGGCAGGACGCGGGTCCGCGTACCCCGTTCGCGCACCGTCGTCAGCAGCGCGGTCAGCTCACCCTCGTCGCCGGCCACGATCGTCGTGGCCGGGCTGTTGACCGCGGCGACGGACAGCCCCGGCGTCAGAAACCCGGTGATCTCGTCGGGCGGCAGGTTGATCGACGCCATCGCGCCGGGCCCGGTGATGGTCGTCAGCGCACGGCTGCGCAGTGCGACGACGCGCGCGGCGTCGGCCAGGGTGAGGGCGCCGGCGATGTGGGCGGCGGCGATCTCGCCCTGGCTGTGGCCGACGACGGCCTG
>NZ_JALKFY010000490.1:0-410 GCF_023242985.1 Frankia sp. Mgl5
ATGCGCTATCTCAACTGCGAGCCAATGGACATGAGACACTGCTTGTCTCGTCCGGAGCCGTTGCCAGCGGGTACGCCTTGCTTGGCCTAAGTCAGCGTCCGCGCACATTGGTGTCCAAACAGGCGGCGGCAGCGGTCGGCCAGAGCATCCTGATGCAGCAATACGCCTCCCTGTTCCACAAATACGGCATCACCGTAGCGCAGATGCTGCTTACGCGAAGCGACTTTTCTGATCGCAAGCGGTATCGGCATGCGTACGACACGCTTCGCCTTTTGTTGCACCGTGGGATCATTCCGATTATTAACGAGAACGATTCGGTTTCCGTCGCCGAGTTAACCTTTGGCGATAATGATATGCTGGGCGCTTTGGTGTCCGGACTGATGCATGCCGATCTTTACATGATCATAACT
>NZ_JALKFY010000810.1:0-71970 GCF_023242985.1 Frankia sp. Mgl5
CGTTCGGCCCGCCGTTGCCGGCCCCGGGCACGCGGGGGGGCCGCCGGGTGGACGGCGCCGCCGCGGCGGCGCCGTCCACCCGGTCGAGGGCCGGCAAGCGGTCGGGTGGCCGCGGACCGGCGGCGACCGGAAGGCCGGCGGCGAGCGGAAGCGCGGCGGCGGGCGGAGGGCCGCCGGGCATCGGCGGCTCGTCACCGTCGAGCGCGGACCGCAGGACCTGGTGGACGGCTCCCAGCAGCGGCCCCGCGTGCGGGGTGGCGGAGACCCGGTCGGCGACCCGCAGCGTGTCGAACCACAGCGCCGCGGCGATCGTGGACGCGGCCTCGCACATGGCCCGGTCGGCGGCCGCCCCTCGTGGGCCGCGGGCGCCGGTCGAGACGGCGTGGTCGATGCCTGCCGCCGCGAGCTCGCGCAGCCGGGCCTCCACGGCGGCCAGCGCCGCGAGGTCGAGCACGCCGCCGGGCGGCCCGGGAACGATCTCGCCGAGCCGCGCCGCCTCCTCCGAACCCCCACCGGCGTCCTCCCCGGGGGCACCCGTCGCGCCGCCAGGCCCGCCCATGGCATCGGGCCCGCTCCGGTCACCGTGCCCGGCCGAGTCGCCGAGGCTCGTAGCGGCACCGGCCGCGTCGCCGGGACCTGACCCGCCGGGGCGTACCTCGCCGGGGCCGGTGTCGGCGCGGCCGGTGTCGGCGCGGTTGTCACGGCCGTCACGGCTCGGCGCGGCGTCGTCGGCGGGCGACTCGGCCGGCATCGCGGGATCGATCGTCAGGTCGTCCCGGCGGCTGTGGCCGTGCGTGTACTCGCCGGCTCGGATGTCCGTCCTGCGCAACCCCCGCCTCCGTCCCATCGCCTCGACGACCTACCTGGAGTCCAGACGTGCGGCCGGGTCGGAATGTTGTGCCAGTTCCTCGACTCGCCGCGTGATCACGTCGTCCGGAGCGTCCACCTCGATGAACTTGACCCTCCCGATCGAGCGGGTCAGGGTCACGTCGGACCGGCGGACACCCAGTGCCTGCGCGAGGGCGCGCAGCGCCGCCTCGTTCGCCCGGCCCTCGACCGCCGGTTCCCGTACGCGCACGACCAGCAGCCGGCCGTGGGTCGGGTCGGACGTCGCCGGCCCCACGGCCGTCCGGTCGGCGGCGGGACGCACCCGGATCGCTACGCGCACCCGTCCATCGTCCCCGACGGGCCGGCGGCACGGGGCGGGGAGTGTCCCGGGTGGCATGGGCTCGTGCCACCCGGCGGGCCGCTACGATCCCGGCCATGGTCGAGAACGAAGGTCGAGTCGCACTGGTGACCGGTGGCAACCGTGGGATCGGCGCCGCGTGCGCGGCGGCGCTCGCGGCCTCGGGCGACCGGGTGGCCGTGGCCAGCCGCGGTGGCGAGGCACCCGACGGGATGCTCGGGGTGCGGATGGACGTCACCAGCGCGGACAGCGTCGACAAGGCGTTCAGCGAGGTCGAGGCCGCGCTCGGCCCGGTCGAGATCGTCGTGTCCAACGCCGGCATCGTGCGCGACACGCTGATGCTCATGATGTCGGAGGACTCCTTCCGCGACGTCGTCGACACCAACCTGCTCGGGGCCTACCGGGTGGCGAAGCGCGCGTCGCGCTCGATGATCCGGCGCCGCAACGGTCGGCTGATCTTCATCTCGTCGGTGGTGGGGCTCTCCGGCGGTCCGGGGCAGTCGAACTACGCCGCCTCCAAGGCGGGCCTGGTGGGTTTCGCCCGGTCGCTGGCACGCGAGCTCGGCGGTCGCGGGATCACCTCGAACGTGATCGCCCCGGGTCCGATCCGCACGGACATGACGGACGCGCTCACCGACGCCCAGCGCGAGTTCCTCGTCGCCGCCACCCCCGCCGGACGGATGGGCGACCCCGCGGAGGTCGCCGCGGCGGTGGTCTTCCTCGCGTCGCAGGGCGCCGCGTATGTGAACGGCGCGGTCATCCCGGTCGACGGTGGCGCCGGCATGGGCCACTGACGGCCCACACCGGCAACCGCGCGTGTCGGCGGCGCGGCCAGCGGAATGACGCGCCCGGCGCGTGGCGTTGCAGCCCCTGAGATGACAGCAACCGTGAGATGACAGTGACGGACGGTGCCGCCCGCCCGTCGCCGGCCACGGTCCGTGGCGACGTCCCCGGCGGGGAGCGTGCCGCCCGCCCGGGCGGACCACGGGTCGACGCGGCGGGTGCTGATGGGCCACGGTGGGAGTGGACGGATCGCCGGGCGGGCGGCCGTCCCCCAGCGCGGCGCGCCGGAGCGCCGCGGGGGCCGGGTGCGCGAGGGC
Source organism: Frankia sp. Mgl5 (assembly GCF_023242985.1). NCBI lineage: Bacteria > Bacillati > Actinomycetota > Actinomycetes > Frankiales > Frankiaceae > Frankia > Frankia sp. Mgl5. The sequence continues at coordinate 2,287 of NZ_JALKFY010000810.1, forward strand.
CGGTGGAGGTGGCGCCGTGAGCATGATCAGGGTCGAGCCGCGGGGAGGCCGCGGCTACGAGGTCGAGGTCGCCGAGGAGACCGCGCCCGGGGCGCACGGGCTGGCGTTCTCCTACGCCGTCCGGGTGGACGACGAGGTCGTCGACGCGCTGGGGCTGGACCCGGACGACGACGCGGCGCTGACCGCCCTCGTCCGGGAGTCCTTCGGGTTCCTGCTGGCCCGCGAGCCGGCGGGCGACATCCTGCGCTCGTTCGACCTGTCGACGATCTCGCGGTACTTCCCGACGTACCTCGACGAGATCCGGGGCCGGGTGCCGCGCTGACGGCGTGGGCCTGGCTGGCGGACGGGCGCGACGTGCGACGCGCGACGTACGACGGGGGCGACGTACACGGAAAGGGGACATGACGGTGCCGACGGACGCCGCCGGCCACGGCCACGGGATCGACGTGGACGCGCTGCTGCTCGTCTCCTTCGGCGGTCCGGAGGGGCCGGAGGACGTCCTGCCGTTCCTGCGCAACGTGACCCGCGGCCGCGGCGTGCCCGAGGCGCGGCTGGCCGAGGTCGCGGCGCACTACGACCGCTTCGGCGGGCGTAGCCCGATCAACGACCAGAACCGGGCGCTGCTCGCCGCGCTGCGGGAGCGGCTGGCCCCGATGCCCGTGTACTGGGGCAACCGGAACTGGCAGCCGTACCTCGCCGACGCCGTGGCGCGCATGCGGGCCGACGGCGTGCGCCGGGCGGCCTGCTTCGTGACGTCCGCGTTCGCGTCCTACTCGGGGTGCCGGCAGTACCGGGAGGATCTGGCGGCGGCCCTGGAGCAGGTCGGCCCGGGCGCCCCCGACCTGGTGAAGCTGCGGCTGTTCTTCGACCACCCGGGATTCGTCGAGCCGATGGTCGACCACTGCGTGCGGGCGCTCGCGACGCTGCCGGTGGCGGTGCGCGACGAGGCCCGGCTGGTGTTCACCGCCCACGCGCTGCCCCGCTCGCAGGCGGCCGCGAGCGGGCCGGACGGCGGAGCCTACGAGCGCCAGCTCCGCGCGGCCGCCGGTGTGATCGCGCAGCGCGTCGCCGCGCGCGCCGGTACTCGGCACGAGTGGCAGGTCGCCTACTGCAGCCGCAGCGGCCCACCGAGCATTCCCTGGCTCGAACCGGACGTCAACGACGCCCTGGCGGCGCTCGCGGACGGCGGCGCGCGCGCCGCGGTGATCGTGCCGGTCGGTTTCGTCAGCGATCACATGGAGGTCGTCTACGATCTCGACGTCGAGGCGGTGCGCACCGCCTCGGAACGCGGCCTGGCGGTCGCCCGGGCGGGCACCGTCGGGACGGACCCGCGCTTCGTCGGGATGGTGGCCGATCTGGTCGCCGAGCGCCGCTTCCCCGAGTGGGAGCGGCCCGCGCTGAGTGGCGAGGGGCCGTCCCACGACGTCTGCCCGCTGCACTGCTGTGACCCGGGTGCCCGGCGCCCGGCGGCGGCCGGTGTTCCGGCGGATCTCTGCGCGCACGGCCCGGCACGTTCCGGCGTGACGGCGTCACAGCCGGGCCGGCCCGTGAACGCGGAGCGCTCCCGGGATGGTGAGCCGCGCAACGAGGCGACGATACTGGTGGATGAGCGGGCAGGTATCTCACGGTCCGACTCTCACCCCGCAGGCGAATAAGACGGAGCGATCCGAGACATGCAGCGATTTGTGTTCGACCCGCCGGAGCGGTTCGTGGTCGGGACCGTCGGGCAGCCCGGTGACCGCGTGTTCTTCCTCCAGGCGGCGGCTCGTGGTCAACTCGTCACGGTGGGTCTGGAGAAGACCGAGGTGACGGCGCTCGCCGAAGGGCTGACGGCCCTGCTCGGCCAGGTGGGCCAGACCCAGGGGATCGCGCTGCCGGCCGCCTCCGACGTCGAGGTCGACCTCGCTCCCCTCGACGCCCCGTTCGAGGAGGACTTCCACCTCGGCCAGCTGACGGTGTCGTGGGACGGGCAGCGGGTGTTCGTCGAGGCCGCCGGGCTCGCCTCGAGCGAGCCGCGGATCTCCGACAGTGAGAGCGACGTCGACTCGCTGCGCGTCGGCCTCTCGATCGAGCAGACCAAGGCCTTCATCGAGCGGGCCCGCAGCATCGTGGCCGCCGGCCGCCCCCCGTGCGTGCTCTGCGGCCGCCCCGACGGCCCGTCCGGTCACTTCTGCCCGCGCCTGAACTGAGCCGCGCAGCGGCAAGGCCGCCGGGCTGCCGGGCCGCCGGGCCGCCGGGCCCCCGTCGGGTACCGGCGATCCCCACCACCGATGGCCATCTCGGTCTTCGATCATTACGGCCCGCCAGATCGCCATCTACCGGACAAAACGCCCGTCGTGCCAGGCTGCCGGCTCGCCCTTCAGCTTCCTTCTCGCCCTTTCGGGCCGGAATCCGCCGCCATCGACCCTCGAAACGGCGAGGAAGAAACCAAAGGGCGAGCTGGCCGCCTGACGCGAACGGGGCCTCCGAGCAGCCATCGAGGCCGGGCCCCACCTCGTCCCGGTCTCGTCCCGGTCTCAGTCCGGTCTCAGCCCGAGACGCGCTCGCGCCGGAGCTCGACGGTGTCAGGCCGGGCGCTGGTCGAGGAACCAGCCCTCTGGGCCCTGCGGGCTGCCTCCCACCCTGGACGGTCCGCCTGCCGGTTGACGTCGTCACGGGGGCGTCGTCACGGGGAGCGTCGGCTGGCCTGCGACCCTCTATACATGACATGTATACATGCAATGTATAGTAGCGATCATGTCGATTGGACACGCGCTGCTCGGGCTCCTGGAGTCCGGCCCGCGACACGGCTACGACCTCAAGCGGTCCTACGACGACCGGTTCGGGTACGACCGCCCGCTCCACTACGGGCAGGTCTACGCGACCCTGGCCAGGCTGCTGAAGAACGGCCTGGTGGAGGTCGAGGGCGTCACGCCCGGCGACGGCCCGGACCGAAAGCGCTACGCGATCACCGACACCGGTATCGCCGACGTCGAGCACTGGCTGGCCCAGCCGGAGAAGCCTGATCTCTACCTGCAGAGCACGCTCTACACGAAGATCGTGCTCGCGCTGCTGACCGGGCGGCCGGCGGTCGACCTCCTGGACGCCCAGCGCGCCGAGCACCTTCGGCTGATGCGGGAGCTCACCCGGCGCAAGGCTGGCGGAGACCTGGCCGACCAGCTCGTCTGTGATCACGCGCTGTTCCACCTCGAGGCCGATCTGCGGTTCCTGGAGCTGGCCGCGGCCCGCCTCGACCAGCTCGCGGCGAAGGTCCGTTCATGACCGACACCGCCGCCGCAGGCGTTGCCACGGGCCCTGCCGAGGCCGCCACGTCGCTGTTGCGCGCGGTCGACCTGTACAAGAGCTTCGGCGCAACACCCGCGCTCGCCGGGGCGTCCCTCGAGATCCGGGCGGGTGAGGTCATCGCGCTGATGGGCCCGTCCGGGGCCGGCAAGTCGACACTGTTGCACTGCCTGGCCGGGATCATCGGGCCGGAGCGCGGGCATGTGCGCTATCGCGACCGGGTGATCTCCGGGATGTCCGACGCCGAGCGCAGCGCGCTGCGCCGCCGCGAGTTCGGCTTCGTGTTCCAGTTCGGCCAGCTGGTGCCCGAGCTGTCCTGCGTCGAGAACATCGCGCTGCCGTTGCGGCTGAACGGCGCCGGCCGCCGCGACGCCCACCGCCGCGCGTTGGGCTGGCTCGACCGGCTCGGCCTCGAAGGGCTGGCCCGCAAGCGGCCGGGTGAGGTGTCCGGCGGCGAGGCGCAGCGGGTCGCGGTCGCCCGCGCCCTCGTCGGCGAGCCGAAGATGATCTTCGCCGACGAGCCGACCGGCGCGCTGTTCACCACGAACTTCAGACCCGTCCGGATCGACCAGTTCGGGATGGAGGTGATCGAAGGGCCCGCCTCTGACTCGGGGGTCGTGTCGGTCGAGGGGCCCCCGTCCGTCCTGATCAGGATCTTCAGTCTTCTCTGCGTCGTCGTGCTCCTGCTGCCGGTCGGCATGCTCACCGTCGCCGCGACCCGGTTCGGTGGCGGGGCGCGTGACGGTCAGCTCGCCGCGGTGCGCCTGCTCGGTGCGGACGCCCGCACCGCCCGCTGGATCGCCGTCGGTGGCGCGCTGCCCGGCGCTGTGCTCGGGTGCGCCGCCGGGGCGGCGCTGTTCGTCACCGGGCGCGGTGCCGCCGGGTACCTCGCCCTGATAGGCACCAGCGTCTTCGCCTCGGACGTCTGGCCCGGCCCGCTCTTCGTAGCCGCGGTGCTGCTCGCGGTGCCGGCCGCCGCGGTCGCTGTCGCGCTCGTGGCGCTGCGCCGGGTCGTCGCCGAGCCGCTGGGCGTGGCGCGGCGGGTCGCGGCCAGGCGACGGAGGTTGTGGTGGCGCCTCCCGGTCCTCGCCGCCGGGGTCGCTTCGCTGCTCACGCTTCCGGAGGGGCTTGGCTGGTCCGGCGGATCGCGCGACGACGTCCAGCTCGTCGCGGGCGCCGTGCTGACGCTGCTGGGTGTCGCGGCCCTGACGCCGTGGCTGGTGGAGAAGGTGGTTCGACGGCTGCCCGGCGGACCGCTCGGCTGGACGTTCGCCGTACGCCGGCTCCAGCTCGGTGGCGGTGTCACGGTGCGGACCGTGGCCGCGGTGTCGGTCACCATCGCCGGCGTGGTCGCGCTGCAGATGCTCTTCTCGGCCGCGGATCGGGAGTACATGGCCGGCGTCGACCCGGCCCGCGACCACGATCTGCTGGCGGTCGAGGTACCCGCCACCGCCGCGACCGCGGACGGGCTCACGTGAGTGCTGTCCGCCGCCCACGGGGTCCGCTCCGTCCATGCGTACTCGACGTCCAGCGTGTCCTGGGGGCAGTCGGTCGGTGGAGATCAGGCGTTTGACTGGGGGGCGTTCACACCGCTGGTCGTCGGTGACTGCCCGACGCTGAAAGAGCTGCTCATCGTCACGGACTGCGTGGATGGGGACGTTTTCGCGGCGCCCGCCGCGACGAGGTCCGTCGTCGGTGTCGACCAGCTCACCGACCCGGATGCCGTGACCCGCGTGGTCGGCGGTCCGCTGATTCCCGGGCCCGGGGTGACCGTGACCGTCGCCGCTCCCGGAGATCCACGCTGGACCGTTCCCGCCACCATGAGGGTGGCGGCCATCCGTTCCGGGGCGCTTCTCGGGACCGCGGACAGCCTGCTTGGCAGCCTGTTCGTCACCCCGGGGGCCCTGGCGGGCGACCTCCGGCCGGCGTCGACGGTGACCGGCATCGTCCGGATCGACCTGGCTGACCCGGACGCCGCGGACAACGTGGCCAACGCGATCGCGGGCGTCGCCCCGCTGCGGTCGCCGTCCGGGGCGCTGCTCGGTGACGATCCCGTGTACGCGCCGGTCCGGACCGCCATGGACCTCGTGATCGTCGCGTTGTTCGGTGCGGTCGGGGTCGGCCTGGTCATCACCGTCGTGGAGGAGTCCAGGGAACGGCGGCGGGCGCTGGCGGTGCTTTCCGCGGTGGGCGCGCGGCGGCGCACCGTGGCCGGGTGGGTGCTGTGGCAGACAGCCATCCCGATGATCCTCGGGGTGCCGCTCGCCCTCGGGGCCGGCCTGGGGCTGGGAGCCGCCCTGCTCCGGGTGGCCGGCGTGGCGCCGACCGTTCCCTGGACGAACATCGTGGTGGTCTGCGCGACGGCGTTTGCCGTCGTCCTCGTCACGACGGCGGCCAGCCTCCCGGCGCTGGGCCGGCTCATGCGTCCCGACGGCCTGCGCATCGGGTAGGCCCCGCGTGCCGAGCGGACGTCCGCCACGCGGATCAGCGACTGGCGGGGAACGCGGCGGGCGGGGTCAGCGGCCTGCGCGGATCAGTGGCTGGCGTAGGCCGGGTCGAAGGCGTCGTAGGCCGCCTCGTAGGCCCGCCGGACGGCGCCGGACAGGCCCCGCAGCGCCGCGGAGCGGCGGCTGACCTCGGTCGCGGTGACCGCGGCGCCGTCGTCGCGGGCGGCGAGCTCGAGCAGTTCGGCGAGCCGCTCGGCGCGGGCCAGCAGGGCGTGCGCGTTCGGCGGGTAGCCCGGCCCCAGCCCGGGGCCGGGCTCGGGCTCGCCGCGGTCGCGCAGCAGGGCCAGCACCTCCGGCCGGGCGCTGGCGATGTCGAGGTCCACCAGCGCCGCCGTGGTCTGCCTGATCGCGACCGACAGCTCGTGGTCGGCGGCGCGCAGCCCGGCGGGTGGCGGTGGCACCCGGCCGGCCCGCAGCACCCGCCAGTGCACGGACTCCAGGCCGCCCTCGACGGCCGGGCCGTGCACGATCACGGTGGGGACGAGGACGAGCGGGGGCGCGGGCCCGATCACCACCAGCGCCTCGCCGGCGGTGAGCGCGTCCCTGTTCACGTCGGGCGGACCCGGCAGGCCGCTCACGTCACCGGGCACCGGGAGGACCAGGCGCATCCGTTCGGCTCCGGCGCGGCGCAGCGCTCCGAGGCCGAGCACCAGGGGCTCGTCACCGACGGTGTGCGGCGCACTGCCGCCCAGCGCCTCGTGAACCTGGGTGATGACGTCGTCGAGGCCGACGAGTCCGGCCAGCCAGGCGTTGCCCCAGCCGGCGAGGACGCCGGAGCGCGGGGAAGCGGGCAGGTCGGCAAGCACATGCCTACCGTAGGGAATTCACCGGCCAAACGCGGTACCGAGTCGCCGGAAACCGTGGTTTCGCGGACGCAAATCACGCCGCGGGGCGTGCGCGCGGCCCAGCAGCCAGGGGATCCCGATCGTGGCGACCCAGCGCAGGTGGTCCGCGGTTCCCGGCGGCGGGGGCACGTGCCGGGGGTCCGGCAGCTCGCCGACAGCCATCCCGGTCTCCCGCAGCTTCTCGGCGAAGGCCCCTGCGATAAGGCGATGTCCGTGCGGTCCCGGGTGCACCAGGTCGACGTCGAAGGTGGAACGCCGGCGGACGGCCGGGTGCCGGCCGAGGTCCACGACGAGCACCCCGTCGTCGCGCGCGGCGGCGGCGTCGACCGCCGCGTTGAGATGTCCGACCCGCTCGGCGAGCAGCCGCTCGATCGGGCCGGGCAGCGGCAGCAGACCACCCGGATCGGGCAGCCGCGCGGTCAGCACGACAATGCCGTCGGTGCGCAGCCGGCCGATGCTCCACACCATGTCCTGGCGCAGCCGCAGCGGGTCGAAGGTCGGCTTGAAGACGTCGTTCATGCCGGCGACCACGCAGGCCAGCATGGGCCGCAACGCCAGGGCCACAGGGAGCTGGCGGACGCGGACGTCCCGGGCGGTCGCGCCCGTGCGGGCCAGGTTCTCGTAGTGGACGAGCCCGGGCGGGGCCAGCGCCGCCGCGAGCAGCGCCGCGAAGCCGCGGCCGGCCAGCGCCCCCGGCCCGCGGTCGCGGCCCATGCTGACTCCGTCGCCCAGGCCGGCGGTGAGGCTGTCGCCGAGCGCGACGAAGCCGAGGGCACCGTCCAGGCGGACCAGGCGGAGCGGGCGCATCGGCACGGTGCGCGGGTCGTCGTTCACAGCGGCGTCGTCCACGGCGGCGTCGTGGCGTCAGGCCGCGAGGGGGCCCGAGACCGGACCGGCCGCGGGAGTCGCGTCCACCGCGGGGGCCGCGGCGGGCAGGTCGTGGCAGCGCAGGAACCCGTCGATGGTGGCGCTCCACGGGAACCGCTCGGCGCGGGCCCGGGCGGCGTCCCGTCGGCGGTCGGGGTCGATCGACAGCAGGTCGAGAGCGGCGTCGGCGAACGTGAACCCGGTTCCCGCGGCGCTCGTCCCGGCGGCCCCGTCGCCGGCGGGGTCGGCGACGAGCTCCGCGAGCGCGCTCGCGTGGTGGACGACCGGCGCCGTCCCGCTGGCCATCGCCTCCAGTGCGGCCAGGCCGAACGTCTCGATCGGGCCCGGGGCGAAGGCCAGATCGGCGGTCGCGAGCAGGCCGGCGAGCCGCCGCGGGTCGGCGACGAACCCGAGGAAGGCCACCGGCAGGCCCGCGGCGAGGCGTTCCAGGCGGGCGCGGCTGGCCCCGTCACCGGCGATGACGAGGCGTACCGGCACCCGGCGGCGCACCAGCTCGGCCACCGCGGCGAGCGCGATGTCGACCCGCTTCTCCGGGGAGAGCCGGGTCGCCGCGACGATCAGGATCTCCCGGTCCCGGGCGAACGCGCGGCGCAGCGTGCGGTCGTGGTTGGCCGGCCGGAAACGGTCCAGCTCGACGCCGAGCGGGACCTGGCTCAGGTTCGGCGCGCCGATCCGGACGAACTCGGTGGCCGCCCACCCCGTCGTCGCGACCACGGTGTCGAAGCCCGCGGCGAGCGCCCGGTTCGACCGGTCGGCCGCGGCCCGGACCGGCAGCACCCCGCGCAGCGGAGCGGGCGTCCACAGGCCCAGCAGGCGGTCGAGCCGCTCGTGGCTGACCACGAGCGAGCGGACGCCCTGCCGGCGGGCCCACCGGCCGAGCGGGCGCAGCGTCGCGCGGTCGTGGATCTCGATCCGGTCGGCGCGCTCCCGCTCCATCACCGCGGCCACCCGCCACGGCTCGGCCAGCACCCGGTAGCCGGTGCCGGGCAGCAGCGGCGCGCGCAGGGTGATGATCCGCGCGTGCGCGGTGCGCTCCTCCCCGTCCGCGGCGCCCGGGACGATCTGCACCACCTCGTGGCCGGCCCCCGCGTACCCCGCGGCGAGGTGCCGCAGCGTCGTCCGGATGCCGCCCGACGCCGGCGCGACGAAACTCGCCGCCTGCACGATCCTCATCCTGGCCACCCGTCGGTCGTCGCGGTCGCGGTCGTCGCGGTTGTCACGGCGAGCGCCGGCACCGCGGTCATCGGTGTCATCGGTGTCATCGCCGTCCACGCGGGGCGCGCGGCCTCCGCCGGTCCGGCGATCCGCGTGCCGCCGGGCCCGCGGCGGGCCCGGGTGAGCCGGGTGGGCAGGCGGTGGCGCCGCCCGGCCGCGGGCTGCGCGGTGCCCAGCACGTCCCGGTAGTGCCCGAGCAGCTCGTCGCCGATGGCGTACCAGTCGCAGTCGGCCACCGAGGCGCGCGCCGCGCTCGCCAGCCGGGCCCGCAGCTCGCCGTCCTCGACCAACCGGGTGACCTCGCGGCGCAGCGCGTGCGGGTCGCCGGGCGTGTAGTGCAGGCCGGTCCGCTCGTGCTCGATGACGTCGAGCAGCCCCCCGGCCGCCGGCCCCACGACCGCGACCCCGCTGGCCTTCGCCTCCTGCGCCGCCTGGCAGAACGTCTCATGCGTGCCGGTGTGGACGAAGACGTCCAGGCTGGCGACGGCGGCCGACAGGTCGGCGCCGGTGCGGAAGCCCAGGAACGCCGCCCCGGGCAGCACCCTCGTCAGCGCCGGCCGGCAGGGCCCGTCGCCGACGACGACGAGCCGCGCCCCCGGCAGGTCGGCGATGCCGGCGAGCAGCTCGACGCGCTTCTCCCGGGCGAGCCGTCCCACATACCCGACGAGGACCTCGCCGCGCGGCGCCAGGGCGGCCCGCAGCCGCTCGTCGCGGTGATCGGGGTGGAAGCGCTCGAGGTCGACGCCCCGGCTCCAGCGGGCGACCCGCTGCACGCCCTCGGCGAGCAGGGTGTCCACCGCGTCCCAGGACGGCGCCAGCGTGCGGGCGGCGAGGCGGTGCACGCTGGCCAGCCAGCGCCAGATCGTGCGCTCGGCCGCGGAGAGGCCGTAGCGGGTCGCGAACGCCGCGATGTCGGTCTGGTAGACGGCGATGCTCGGCACGCCCAGGCGGCGGGCGGCGTAGGCGGCCTGGGCGCCCAGGCCGGCCGGCGCGGCGAGATGGACGATGTCCGGGCGGAACTCGCGCAGCGCGGCGGCCAGGCCCGGCCACGGGGTCGCGAAGCGGAACTCGGGGTAGCCGGGCATCGGCGCCGACGGGCTCCACAGCACCGGGGCGCCGGCGTAGCTGCGCGGGGCGGTCCGGCGGGCGGCCGGAGCCGGCGCCGGGGCGACGACGAGCGCCTCGTGACCGGTGTCGCGCAGATGCTCCAGCACCCGGCACACCGAGTTCGTCACGCCGTCGACCTGGGGTAGAAACGACTCACTGACCACGGCGACTCGCACACGAGCACGGTGGCAGCGACCAGCGCCCAGGCGAGGACCATCATCCGTCCACCGCGTAAACATTCGGACACAGGTTGGTGGGGTGGGAACTCTTCCAGGTGTCGGATCTCGCGACGGGGATCGTTGTTCCGTCCGCGCCCGCGTGGGCAGGATGTCGCCAGGAGGGGACGACCGTCCCGCTCCGGATCCTCGGCGATGGGCGTTGAGCGGGCCATGGACGTCGTGAGTGGGCGGTGGGCACTGTGAGCGGGCGATCGGTGTGAGGTGGCGGCGGGCCGAGCCCGTGCTGATCACCTCGGCGGAGGAGGCCCGGCCGGCGGAGATCCGGCGCCGGGAGCAGCGCTACATCCTGACGATGCTGGTCCGGGTGGTCTGCTTCGTGCTGGCCGTCGTCGTGTTCACCGGGTGGCTGCGGCTCGTCGCCGTGGGCCTCGCCGTCATCCTTCCGTGGATCGCGGTCGTCATCGCCAACGGCGGCCCGGCGCGCTCGGACCGCCGGCAGGCCGGCTTCGCCCCGAAGACCACCGCGGGCGACGAGCCCCGCACCCTCGCCGCGGGCGGCCACCGGATCGTCGACGCCGACGTGCTGGACGGTGACCTCGTCGACGGCGGCTCCCAGGACGGCAAGGCCGCCGCCGCCGAGGCCGACGCCGAGGCCGCCGACGCCAAGGCCGCCGGAGCCAAGGTCGTGGACGGCGAGGTCGTCGACGGTCGGGTTGTCGACGGCCGGATCGTCGACGGTGAGGCCCGGCCGGGCCGCTAGCCTGGCCGGTGTGCTTCCGCTCGCGGGTGTGACCGTCGTCAGCCTGGAGCATGCCGTGGCGCTGCCGTTCGCGACCCGGCACCTGGCCGAGCTGGGCGCGCGGGTGATCAAGGTGGAGCGCCCGGGGCAGGGGGACTTCGCGCGCGACTACGACCGCGCGGTGCGCGGCGGGATGTCGGCCCACTTCTCCTGGCTGAACCGTTCCAAGGAGTCACTGACCCTCGACCTGAAGGTGCCCCGCGCCCGGGCCGTGCTCGATCGTCTCATCGAGCGGGCCGACGTCGTCGCGCAGAATCTCGGGCCGGGAGCCGCGGCGCGGCTGGGTCTCGACGCGGCCACGCTCGTCGCCTGCCGTCCCGAGCTCGTCGCGGTGGACCTGTCCGGCTACGGCCCGAGCGGCCCCTACCGCGGGCGGAAGGCCTACGACATGCTTGTCCAGGCCGAGGCGGGCCTGATCGCCGTCACCGGCACCCCGGACCATCCCGCCAAGGCCGGGTTCGCCGCCGGTGACGTCGCCGCGGGCAGCTACGTGATCCAGGGTGTGCTCTCCGCGCTGCTGCGCCGGGAGCGGTCGGGCGCCGGCGCCGCGCTGGAGATCGCCATGCTCGACGCCCTCACCGAATGGATGGGCTACCCGGTGCAGACCGTCGAGCACACCGGGGTCGAGCTGGCCCGGTCCGGGATCGGCCACCAGTCGATCGCGCCGTACGAGGCCTTCCGGACGGCGGACGGCGACGACATGCTCATCGGCGTCCAGAACGACGGAGAGTGGGCGCGGCTCGCCCGGGGCCCGCTGAGCCGCCCCGAACTGGCGGACGACCCCGACTTCGCGACGAACCAGGCCCGGGTGCGGAACCGGGAGCGCACCGACGCCGTGGTCGCCGCCGTCGTCGCCACCCTGGGCACGGCCGAACTGGAGGCGGGCCTTGCCACGGCCGGGGTGGCGTACGCCCGGGTGAGCACCGTCGCCGGCGTGCTCGCCCACCCCCAGCTCGCCGCCCGCGGGCGCTGGGTCGAGGTCGGCTCGCCGGTCGGCCCGGTGCGCCAGACCCGGCCGGTGGTCGAGTTCCCCGGGGAGGACGCCCGCCTCGGCCCGGTGCCCGCGCTCGGCGAGCACACCGACCGCATCCTCGATGAACTCGGCCTCGACCCGACCGAGATCGCCGACCTGCGCGCCGCCGGCGCCATCTGACGCCGGATCCCGGAGACAGACCCGGGGCGGACGAGAAGCGTGCCCCGCCTCCCGCCGGCGCGCCTTCTGGCACGCTCGGGCGGCATGAGCTGCGTCAGCCTGACGACCGACTACGGCCTGCTGGACGGTTTCGCCGCCGCGTGCCACGGCGTCCTGCTCCGGCTGGCCCCGGGGGTGCCGATCGTGGACGTGACCCACCTCGTGCCGCGCGGGGACGTCCGGCGCGGGGCAGCGGTCCTCGCTTCCACGGTGCGGCATCTGCCGCGTGGGGTCCACGTCGCCGTGGTCGATCCGGGGGTCGGCACCTCCCGGCGGGCGCTCGCCGCGCGCACGCCCGGTGGGTTCGTTGTCGGCCCCGACAACGGGCTGCTCGTGCCCGCCGCAGAGGCCCTGGGCGGGCTGCTGGCGGCGGTGGACCTCACCATGCCCGAGGGCATCCCGGCGACCTTCCACGGCCGGGACGTCTTCGCGCCGGCGGCGGCCGCGCTGGCCACCGGCCGCCCCCTGGACGCGCTGGGCGAGCGGATCGATCCCGCGTCCGTGGTGCGGTTGCCCGAGCCGTTCGCCCGCGTGCTGCGCGGGCCCGCCGGGTCCCGGCTGGAGGCGGATGTCCTGACCGTGGACGGTTTCGGCAACGTGGCACTGGCCGCCGCGGCGGAGCTGCTCACCCAGGCCGGCCTGCGGCCCGGCGACCGGGTCCGGCTGTCCGCCGAGCGGGCCCGGCCGTCCGCCGAGCGGGTTCCGCCTACCGGCGGGCAGACCCGGCCGTCCGGCGAGCGGCGAGCCGTGGGGGAGCCCGAGCTCGTGCCCGGGCCGGCGGGGCCGGTGGAGCTCGCCGTCGGCGTCACCTTCGGCTCCGTCGAGCCCGGGGAGCTGGTGCTCTACCTGGATTCGGGCGGTCTGGTCGCGGTGGCCCGCCGGGACGGCGACGCGGCGCGCAGCCTGCGGCTGGTACCCGGGGACAGGGTGATCATCACCCCGGTCTGAGCCCGCCGGCTTGACGGCGGAAGCGAAGGCCGGCCGGTTCAGGCGAAGCCGGTCGGCTCAGCGGGAACAGTGCGGCTCAGCAGAAGCCGGGCGTGCCGTACCAGGCGGCGGGGGCCTCCGGGACGTCGTCGCGCCGCACCGTGCCCTCGATCCGTCCGTAGGGACGGTCCGCGGCCAGGTAGACGGTGTTCGGGTTGTCCAGGCCGAACGGTTCCAGGTCGACCAGGAAATGGTGCTTGTTCGGCATCGACATGCGAATCTCGGCGACTTCCGGGAAAGCGGTGAGGACGGCCTCGCCCATCTGGTGCAGGGTCTGCTGCAACGCGAGGCTGTGCTCGGCCGCGAAGGTCTCGACGAGCGCGCGCGGTATCCCGGCGGCGAGACGCGCGAAGTCGGCGCCGGACATGCCGTCCGCGTCCAGGTAACGCCACCGCGCTGTGACCTCGGTGGCGAGGATTCGATCGGACGTCTCGGCCAGGGTGGTGTACCGGTCGCGCGGGAATCCGTGGAACTCCGAGCCGGTTGACCTGAGAACGACCAGCCCGGCGAGTCCGGACACGGCGTGGACGGCGTCCGCCTCCACCGTGACCACGGTCGTTCGCGTTCCGCGTCCCGACCGGACGAAGGAGTGGTCGTGTTCCCGCCCGTCGACCGTGATCCGTTCCCACTCGTGCTGCTCGATCTCGATCCGCGCCCCGGTGATCCAGTCGGCGGTGGTCGTGAAATGCCGTCCCAGCCGGCTCGCGAACTGTTCGATCTCGCCTACGCCGCCTTCCCGGGCGAAGGCGTACACGACGTTCTTCTGGGTGTCGGTGGTGAGAACGTGGCTGTTGTCGCCGCGGGTGTGGGCGGCGGTGAAGTCGCCGCGCAGCGCGGTGGAGACCGTCAGGTCGGTGATCCGGTGCGCCGGTGTGGACCGGTCCACGTGGACGAGCCGTACCTCGGCCTTGCCGTACTGGTTCGGTCCGAGAACGATGGCCATGAGCACCTTCCGTGATCGAGCGGGGCGGGCCGGGCGGGGGCGTGGCGCACCGGTCGCGGCGCACCGGCCGTGGCGGTGCCACGGCCCTGCCCCGACCGCCGGACGCCCCATTCTGGTGCGACCGCGGGTGCTGTTCGGTTGGGGGACCGTTTCGGCGCCGTTTCCCGATCGGGCGCGGCTGATCTCTTCCGGGTGGGCCCGCCGTCCCGGCGGATGGCAGCCGCGGAGCGCGTGTTCGGGCGCCGGCCGGTGGGCCGGTGCCGGCGTATCCGTCGCATGGCACGAAAGGCTGGCTTCGTTCCGTGATTTTTGCGGCACTTATCGTTGCCATCACTGTCTGATTACCGACAATGTGGCGGTGAGGGGCTTCCGTGTCGGGCCCGGTGCAGCCTTGGCGTGCAACGTCGGATAAGAGTCGTGCGTCGGATCAACCGGCGTGGGAGGGGTTTATGGCAGCTAGCCGGAGAGCGTTGCTCTCCGCAGTCGGCGTATTGACGAAAAGTAGTTGTCCGGCGAGTGTGGTGGGGTTTTCCCGTGATCGACGGGACGTGGTTCTGGGCTGTGGGTACGGTCCGCTCGTGAGTGGTCGAGCGAGCGCACATTCTGTTTCCAAGGCGTCGCTTTCCGTGGCGACATCGCGTTTCGTCATCCCCGCACTCCGTGCGGTGTCCGCAGGTCACGGCGGCCCGCTGTCCGGCAAGCCACGAACCGGCGCGATGCGTTGCCCCGCCTCACCGGTTCGGTCTTCGGAAGTAGGCCACGCATGTCCCGCTCGATGATGAGCTTGATACGCGCGCCCCGAGGCGCCGTTCCGTCCGGTTCCGGTTCCGATCAGGATCGGGCCTCCGACCGGAGGTGCTCGCCCGCCACCCGCCGTCCGCTGGTCCGGCGCCGGTCGGAGGCCGTGCGGCCCGCCGGGATCATCCGGTCGCGGCTCGCCGCGGCCTCCGGCGTGCTCGCCGCGGCCGTGGTCCTGGCTTCCTGCTCCTCCGGGGGCGGGGGCACCGGCCCGGCCCAGAACGGGCCACCGCGCCCGGCCGCGCCGACCGTGACGGTGACCCCGGCCGACGGCGCTGCCGGCATCGCGCTCACCGAGTCGATCGTGGTGAAGAGCAACGCGCCGCTGGCGTCGGTGACCGTGGCCCGCGGCGCGAGCCCGACGGAGAAGACCGACCCCGGCACGCTGGAGGGGACCTTCTCCGCCGACCGCCGGACCTGGACGTCCGCGGGTGGGTTGTTCTCCGACACCCGCTACGACATCCAGGCGGCCACCGCGCCGGCCCAGGGGCTGGACGGCACCAGGAACATCACGTCGAGCTTCACCACCGGTGTCCCGGACAAGGCGTTCAAGGTGTCGTGGGAGCCGGTCGCCGGTCAGACCGTCGGGGTCGGCGCCCCGATCAGCCTGACCTTCAGCGCTCCGGTCAAGGACCGCGCGGCGGTGCAGAGCCGCCTGGCGGTGAACGCCGACCCGCCGGTCCTCGGCGCCTGGAACTGGATGTCGGACCGGATGGCCGTGTGGCGCCCGCAGCAGTACTGGGCGCCCGGGACGAAGGTGCACGTGGAGGCCAACCTCGCGGGCTTCGACTCCGGCAGTGGCTGGATCGGGGTCAAGGACCGCTCGATGGACTTCGCGATCGGGGCCGCCCAGATCAGCAAGGTCGACGCGGCCACCCACGTGATGCAGGTGTTCCAGAACGGCCAGCTCGTGCGGACCATGCCGATCAGCGGTGGCAAGCCCGGGTTCCTGACCATGGAGGGCCCGCACAACGTGCTGGGCAAGGCCCCGATGGTGATCATGGATTCGGCGACGGTCGGCGTACCCAAGGGCAGCCCGGAGTACTACTACGAAGAGGTGCAGTGGGCCGTCCACTACACCAGCGGTGGGCAGTACGTGCACTCCGCTCCGTGGTCAGTGGCGTCGCAGGGCCGGGCGAACGTCTCGCACGGGTGCGTGAACGCCTCCCCGGCGGACGCGCAGTGGTTCTACAACTTCAGTCAGTTCGGCGACATCGTCGACATCAGCAACACCGGTCGCCCGGCGGATACCCGGCAGCTCGGCAACGAGTGGTCCGTCCCGTGGGACACCTGGAAGGCGGGCAGCGCGCTGCCCGTCGACCAGCCCACGGCCAGCGGTGCGCTGGCGGGCGCTGCGCCCGGCGCGGGGCTGCCCGCCGGTCGGACCTGACCGGCAGCCGGTCCCGCACCGAGGGCGGGTGGCCGCGGAGGAACGTCTCCGTGGCCACCCGCCCTCGTCGTTGGAGATCGGTCGTCCGTGATTGGCTGGACGGCGCAAGCTGGACGGGGTGACGATGGCGGACGGACCGGAAGTCGAGGCGTGGTGGATCGGACGAACCGGGACAGTCGTGTGGAACGGGAAGCTCCAACGGACCCGGACAGTCACGCGGCCCGCGTGGATGAAGCGGACCGTGCCGGCCTGCCGGAGGAGAACGACCTGACGATTCCGAGCGACGGGGCGGCGCGGAGCGACGGGACGGATCGGATGGACCGGGGGGACCGGGTGGACCGGGAACGCCGCGCGGAGGCACCAACGGCCCTGCCGACGCCGTCGCGGGCAGGCCGGTTCCGTAACCCGGCGACCGGCCTGCCCAGGCTGTGGGTCGAGGCCGTCGTCCTGGTGGGGCTCTACTACGTCTACACGGCCACCCGTGGCGTGGCGGGCTCGTCGGTCGGCGCCGCGACCGACATGGGCTGGGACATCCTCCGCCTGCAGCAGCACCTGCACATCGACATCGAGCTCAGCCTCAACCGGTGGCTGCAGAGCATCCCGCCGCTGGCGGTCGCCTGCTGCTACTACTACTCGACCCTGCACTTCGTCGTCACGCCGGCGCTGCTGGTCTGGATGTACCGCCGCCACCCCGGCCGCTACATCCGGGCCCGGTGGGCCCTGGTCTTCACCACCGTGATCTCGCTGTGCGGCTTCTTCCTGTTTCCGACCGCCCCGCCCCGGCTCCTGCCCGGCACCTCGTATGTCGACACGATGTCGCACTTCGAGGGCTGGGGCTGGTGGAGCGGCGGCGCCAGCGCCGCTCCGGACGGCCTCGAGGGGCTGGCCAACCAGTACGCGGCCATGCCCTCGCTGCACTGCGCGTGGGCGCTGTGGTGCGGCTTCATGCTGGCCCGCTTCGCCCGCACACCCCTCGTTCGAGTGATCGGCTGTCTCTATCCCGCTGCGACCGTGTTCGTCGTGATGGCAACCTCGAACCACTACATCCTGGACGCCGTCGCCGGCTGGGCGGTGCTCGGCGTGAGCACGCTGCTCTCGCTGGCCATCACCGCCCGCGGCCGACGCCGGCCGGCCGAGGCTCCGCCGACTCCCGCTCCGGCCACCGCCGCGGTGCACCGGCCTGCCGCGGTGCATCTGCCCGCCGTGGCGAAGACGGCGACGGTCGACGTGGCGACCGCCGACAGGGCCGTCGCCGACAGGGCCGCCGGGACGAAGGTGGCCGGGCGCCCGGGCCTGGAGCCTGACGTGGGCCAGGCCTCGGGCTGACCGGGAGCCTGGCCCAAGGCTGGTGGCTGGGGGTCGGTGGCCCGCCGGGCCGCCGGTAGGCCCTGGGGGCGGGTGGCGTTCCGTGGCCGTCCGATCGGTAGTTTTTTCGCCACCTTCCCCCGGTGCGTTCCCGGTGTCGGGGATGTGCGAAAGTTGCTCTGCGCTGCGATGATCCGCGCCGCCGGCCGGGTCGCCGGGCGTCTGGCCGGGTCGGTGCCGCGCCCCGGGCGGGCTCCTCGTGATCCTGCTCGGCACGGCTACAGACCATCCCGCACGACAGTCCCGTCCGACAGGCCTGTTCCACCGTCCCGTTCGACATCGAGCACGGAGCATCCATGTCCTCGCCCGCGGTGGCGTTCCCGCGGCGCCCCCGTCTGGTGGCGTTCGCCGTCTCGTTGATCATCGCCTGGCTGCTGCTCGGGCTGGGGGCGCTCTGGCTGCGGCGCGGGCCGATCGAGAACGACCTGACCGGCCGGGCGGCGGACGCCGTCCGCGCCGCGGGCGCCACCCAGGTGCGGGTCAGCGCCGAGGGCCGGGAGATCGTGCTGCACGGCCGCTTCGACAGCGCCGAGGACGCCCGCCGGGCGCGGGCGGCGGCCGCCGTCTCGGGCAGCAGCTCCGTCCGGCTGGCCGCGGACGCCGTCATCGCCTCGGAGCCGGCGCAGCCCCTCGTGGTCGGGGTGGAGCGCGCCGGCCGGGCGCCGGCCGGGGTGGTGCTGAGTGCGACCGTGCCGGACAGTGCGACCCGGGCCGCCCTGCTGGGCGCGGCGGCGGACGCCGCCGGCGGCGTCGTCTCCGCGACGGTCACGGTCGACCCGCGGGTCGCGACGCCGGCCGTGGAGGCGTTCGGTGACGTGGCGAGGGCGTTGGGCGCCGGGCCGGGCGTCCGCTCGGTGACAATCGACGGCTCGTCGGTCGTGCTGTGGGGGAGCGCCCCCGACGACGCGGCACGGGCGTCGATCGGGGCGGCGGTCCTGGCCGCGGCCCGGCAGTCGATCCCTGGCGCGTCCCTGGAGAACCGGCTTGCCGTCGGCTCGGGCGCCACCGTGACCCTCGACCCGGCGACGGGCGAGATCGTCCGGCCGGCCGCACCGGCCCCGGCCACCGCGCCACGGTCGGCTCCGACCCCGGCCCCGGCGACCGCGCCGGCGCAGGGCACCGTGCCCGCTCCGGCCACCGTGCCCGCTCCGGCCGCCGCGCCAACGCCGGCCACCGTGCCGGCACCGTCCGCTGTGCCAGCGCCCGCACCGGCGCCCGGCACGACCGGCGGCGCCGGGCGGGCCGCCGCTGGCAGCGCGGACAGCACCCGGGCGGCGCTGCGGGCGGCGCTCGACGGCACTGCCCTCACCTTTCCGGTGGGCGACACCGTCCTCGGCGCCTCGACGCGCTCCGGTCTGGACAAGGTGGCTCGCGCGTTGCTGCCCGGCGACCTGACGGTGATCGTCGGCGGGCACACCGACAGCACCGGTCCGCGGGCCCTCAACCAGGCGCTCTCGATCGACCGGGCCCGCGTCGCGCGCGAGTACCTGGTGATGCGGGGGGTTCCCGCGGAGCGGATCCGTGCGGCCGGCTTCGGCCCGGATCAGCCGATCGCGGACAACGCGAGCACGTCCGGCCGCGCGGCGAACCGCCGGGTCGACGTGACTCCGGTCGCCGACTGACTCCTCCGAACACCGAACACCGAACACCGAGGACGTTCGAGGACGTCCGAGCCCGCGTCTCACGAACGTCCGCAACCGCTGTCCACCGGAGGTCCGGTAGGGGTCCAGCGGAGGTCCTGCGCGTCCGCCGGAGCTCCGGCGAGCGCCCGGTGACGAACAAAGTGTGACGTATCGCCTCACATCAGGACGTCGACTGTTCGTGAACCGATGCCGTCCCGGCGGGTTGGTGGGCCCGGGCGTGGTAGGTAGTGCCGTATGGGCGACTCAAGTATGGGGCTACACGAGCCGGCGGACGCGCTCACGCCCGGCGTCGTCGATCGCCACCGGGCGATCACGTCGCTGATGGAGGAGCTGGAGGCGGTCGACTGGTACGACCAACGGGTGCAGGCGGCCACGGATCCGGAGCTGGCCGCGGTGCTGGCGCACAACCGGGACGAGGAGAAGGAACACGCGGCGATGACGCTGGAGTGGCTGCGTCGCCGCGACCCCGTCCTCGATTCGCAGCTGCGCACGTATCTGTTCACCTCGGTCCCGGTCACGGAGGTCGAGGGAGAGGCCATGAGCGACGAGGGACCCGACGGCGACGCGGCCGCGCGCGCCACGGAGCCGGCGGACGGCTCGCTGGGGATCGGCAGCCTGAAAGGTGTGAGCGAGTGAACCATCTTCTGCGTGGGCATGCGCCCCTGAGCGAGGAAGCCTGGAAGGCCGTCGACGAGGAGGCCCGTTCCCGCCTCACGACCAACCTCGCCGCCCGCAAGCTCATCGACTTCGCCGGACCGCACGGGTGGGGGTACTCGGCCACGCCGATCGGCCGGGTGACGGCGCTGCAGGCGCCACCGGGCGAGGGCGTGCGTGCCCGGCTGCGCCGGGTCCTGCCCGTGATGGAGCTGCGGGCGGCGTTCTCCATCGACCGCGGCGAACTGGACGCGATCGACCGCGGCGCGGACGACATCGACCTGTCGGCGCTGGAGGAGGCGGCCCGCAGGGTCGCCACGACCGAGAACTCCGTCGTCTTCCACGGCTACGCCGAGGCGGGGATCATCGGCATCACCGAGGCGTCGTCCCACCCGGTGCTTGAGCTGGGGGCCGACACCGACAGCTACCCGCGCACGGTCGCCAAGGCGGTCGCCCTGCTGCGCCGGGCGGGTATCGGTGGGCCGTACGGGCTGGCCATCGACCCGGACGGCTACACCGCGATCCTGGAGGCCACCGAGCACGGCGGCTATCTGCTGCTCAACCATCTCAAGCAGATCCTCGACGGCCCTGTGGTGCGGGCTCCGGGGGTGCGCGGCGCGGTGGTGCTGAGCCAGCGGGGCGGTGACTTCATCCTCGAGTCGGGCCAGGACCTCTCCGTCGGCTACTCCTCGCACACCGCCGAGGAGGTCGAGCTGTACCTGGAGCAGAGCTTCAGCTTCCGGGTCACCGAGCCCGACGCGGCGGTCGCGCTGGTGTCGAGCACGGACCGTCCGGCCAGCCAGGTCTGAGTCGCCAGGCCTCGACGGTGGCCGCTGGTTGTGCGCAGCGTTCGCGTGATGGCGAATCGCGCGCCTGGCGGTCACTGTCGGTCCCGGTTGCTAGCGGTAGGTGTGTGAAGTAGGTAAGGCTCTCTTGCGTCCGGTGCCCGTTCCGTGGCACTCTATCGATAAGGGAAGCCTTAGCTAAGCCTGATCCTTGGCGCGACGGAGTTTCCCGGAACGGCGAAGAAACGTTTGCCGGCGGCTCCGACGCCGGCCAGTCCGGGCGTGGTGAGGTGCGGTGCTGGTCTGCTCATGCTTTGCTGTCTCCGACCGGACGCTACGGAGCGTCATCGCGTCGGGCGCCTATGACGCTGACGAGATCGGTGCGAGGTGCGACGCCGGCACGGGATGCGGCGGATGTCTCGAGGAGATCGACGAGCTGCTCGACGAGGCGATGTCGCGGCGGCGGTGTCCGGTTGCCAGATCGGCCTAGTGACCCACCGGGGCCTCCTGGGATGTGATCTCGGTGGCCCGGAGTGATCTCCGTCGCCGGCCGCGGGGCCTCCCGCACCGCTCGCGTGCTTGCATCGCGGAGTGGTCGGGTTCGTCTGCCGTACCGATGACGACATCGCTGCCGGATGTCGGCCGAGTCGTCCCGGGGGCGGCTCCGGGCGACCCTCGCGGAGGTAACCGGCGGTGCGTGGCGACGAACAGATCGTCGAGAGCCTGAACGCTGTTCTGACGAACGAGCTGACCGCGGTCAACCAGTACTTTCTGCATTCGAGAATGCAGCGTAACTGGGGATATCGGTACATATCGGAGCATTATTACCACGAGTCGATCGATGAGATGAAGCATGCGGACAAGATCATCCATCGCGTGCTCTACCTGGGCGGACTGCCCAATCTCCAGCGGCTGCACACGCTGCGTATCGGTGAGACCGTGCCCGAGCAGCTGGGGCTCGACCGCACCCACGAGACGAACGCGGTCGACACGCTGCGCGAGGCGATCGTGCTGAGCCGCACGAAGAACGACATCGGCTCGGCCGTGCTCCTGGAAGAGATCCTCACCTCCGAAGAGGAGCACATCGACTGGCTCGACTCCCAGCTTGAGCTCATTTCCCAGCTCGGCGCGACCGAGTACCTCTCCCAGCAGATCCGCGAGGACTGAGCCGAGCCGGACGGTGACGGACAGGGGCGGGCGCGGCGTACGGCCGACGAACGATACGCCACAATGCCCCGGACCACACCTGTGTGCGTCCGTGGGGGCGGCCGCGCAGGTTAGGCCACCTGCATCGAGGACGGCGAGATGAGCGACAAGGGTGGAGCCCAGCCGACGGAGACCGACGAGTCTCACGCCGTGCCCGGCCCCCGGGACGACGACCACTCGGGTGGCACGGCGGCCTCCGAGCCGGCCGTGCCCGCCGAGGGGTCAGCCGACAAGGCCGCGCCCGACACGGCGGCGCCCGACGGCACGGCGTCCGACAGCACGGCGTCCGATGCGGCCGGTCCCGCCGCGGTGAGCGCGGCGGACAAGCCCACGCCGCCCGAACCCACGCCGACCACCCCTGCGGCGTCCACACCCGTGCCGGCGTCGGATCTGCCGGCCGGGGCCGTCGCGGCGGTGACCACCGCCGACGGAACCGGCGGTGGCCGCGCGCGGCGGCCGCGGATTCTCTACCTGTTCGCGGGCCTGGCGGTGCTCTGGCTGCTGTTGGGCATGTTCGGCGGCCAGTACCAGGCCAAGCTCGCCGAGGTGCAGAAGAACGACAACGCCGCGTTCCTGCCCGGGTCGGCCGAGTCGACCCGGGTGGCGGACGAGTTGGAGAAGTTCCGGTCCGTCCAGACGCTGCCGGGATTCATCGTCTACCAGCGCGAGAGCGGCCTGACCGCCGCCGACAAGGCCAAGACCGCCGCGGACGCCGAGGCGTTCCGCGCCGTCCCGGGCGTCGACCCGGACCAGTCCGCCGATCCCCAGTTCTCCACGGACGGTACCGCCGCCAACGTCTCCGTCCCGCTCGTCGGCAAGAAGGGCGACGTCGAGGTCACCGGCGACGAGCTGGTCGATGTCGAGAACGCGGTCGTCGACATTGCGAAGAAGGACGTCCCCGACGGCCTGACCGTGCACAGCGCGGGGCCCGGTGGTCTGCTGGTGGCGTTCATCGAGGCGTTCGAGGGCATCGACGGTGTGCTGCTGCTCGCCGCCGGCCTGGTCGTGATCGTGATCCTGCTTGTGGTCTACCGGAGCCCGGTGCTGTGGTTCTTCCCGCTCTTCAGCTCGGTGCTGGCCCTCGGGGTCTCGGTCCTGATCATCTACCCGCTGGCCAAGCATGACGTGCTCACGCTCAACGGGCAGAGCCAGGGCATCCTGTTCGTCCTGGTGATCGGTGCCGGCACCGACTACGCGCTGCTGCTGGTCAGCCGGTACCGAGAAGAGCTGCACACCCACGCCAGCCGAGTGGAGGCGATGATCACCGCGTGGCGCGGTGCCGCGCCGGCCATCGCGGCGTCGGCCGTCACGGTCGTGCTCGGCCTGCTGTGCCTGTACCTGGGCGAGCTGAACTCGAACAAGAGCCTCGGCCCGGTCACCGCGATCGGCATCGCCTGCACCGCGCTGGTGATGTTGACCTTCCTGCCGGTGTTCCTGGTGCTGTGCGGCCGGTGGGTGTTCTGGCCGCGCATCCCCCACTTCGACCAGCAGGCCGACCTGGCCAGCCACGGCGTGTGGGCACGCTTCGCCGGCGGGCTGGTGCGCCGGCCGCGGATGGCCTGGGTCTCCACCACGATCGTCCTGCTGGCCTGCGCCGGCGCGATGACGACGCTCAAGGTCGACGGCCTGTCGACGACCGACAGCTTCACCAACGACCCCGACGCGATCCTCGGCCAGGAGATCTTCGACGCGCACTTCAGTCAGGGCTCCGGCGCGCCGGCGGTGATCACCGCCGGCGTTGACCGCAAGGACGAGGTCATCGCCACCGCCGCGAAGGTCCCGGGGGTGTCCACCGACCCCGGTGCGGTATGCGTCCAGATCGACTACGCCAAGGTGGCCCGCGCGATCGCCACAGGCAGCCCGCAGCTCCGGCCCGGGGCGGACGGCTGCCTGCCCGCCAGCCTCCAGGTCTCCGAGGCCGACGGGCGGATCGCCGTCGAGGCGACGATCACCCACCGTTACGACACGCCCGAGGCCTACGACACGGTCAAGGCGCTACGGGCCGCGCTGCACCCGATCGCGGGCGCCGACGCTCTGGTCGGCGGGCAGTCGGCGATCAACTACGACACCCAGCAGGCGTCCGCGCATGACCGGAACCTGATCATCCCGATCGTGCTGTTCGTCATCCTGATCGTGCTCGGGGTGCTGCTGCGGGCGCTCGTCGCGCCGCTGCTGCTGATCGCCACCGTGGTGCTGTCGTTCACCGCCACGCTCGGCGTGAGCGCGCTGGTGTTCAACCACGTCTTCGGCTTCGCGGGCGCCGACCCGGGCTTCCCGCTGTTCGCCTTCGTGTTCCTGGTCGCCCTCGGCATCGACTACAACATCTTCCTGATGACCCGGGTGCGGGAGGAGACCCTCGAACACGGGACGCGGTCCGGCATCGTCCGCGGTCTGTCCGTCACCGGCGGTGTGATCACCTCGGCGGGGGTCGTGCTGGCGGCGACCTTCGCCGTCCTCGGCGTGCTGCCCCTGGTCTTCCTCGCCGAAGTGGGATTCTCGGTGGCCTTCGGCGTCCTGCTGGACACGATCGTCGTCCGCTCCATCCTGGTGCCGGCGCTCAGCTACGACATCGGGAAGAAGATCTGGTGGCCGTCGAAGCTGGCGAAGTCGGCCGACTGACCCTCACCGGCCGCCAGGGACGCTGGGTCGTCGCGGCGGCGGTGCTGGGCTCCGCGCTGGCGTCGATCGACGCGACCGTCGTCGGCATCGCCCTGCCGGCGCTCGGGCGCGCGTTCGACGCCGACCTTGCCGCCCTGCAGTGGGTGGTCAACGGCTACGCGCTGGCGCTCGCCGGGCTGCTGCTCGTCGGCGGCTCGCTCGGCGACCGCTACGGGCGGCGGCGGGTCTTCGCGGTCGGCGTGGTCTGGTTCGCGCTGATGTCCCTGGTATGTGGGCTGGCACCGAACGTGGAGATCCTCGTCGCCGCCCGGGCGCTGCAGGGCGTCGGCGCGGCCCTGCTCACCCCGGCCAGCCTGGCGATCCTGCAGGCGTCGTTCGACGAGGCCGACCGCGGCCGGGCGATCGGCGCGTGGACGGGGCTCGGTGGGGTGGCCACGGCCGCCGGACCCTTCCTCGGCGGCTGGCTCATCGAGGCGTTCTCCTGGCGGCTGATCTTCCTGATCAACCTGCCGCTGGCCGCGGTCGTGGTCGCGGTCGCGGTGCGCCACGTCCCCGAGAGCCACAACCCCGACGTCCGCGGGCGGCCCGACCTGCTCGGCGGCGCCCTGGTGACCGCCGGTCTGGTCGGCGTCGTGTTCGCGCTCATCGACGGCCCGGCCAGCGGCTGGACGTCCGCCCCGGTGCTGGTCGGGCTGGTCGGCGGGGTCGCGCTGCTGGCCGGGTTCGTCGCCCGCGAACACCGGGCGGCCGACCCGGTGGTGCCGCTGGAGATGTTCGCCTCCCGGCAGTTCACGGCCGCGAACGCCGTCACCTTCCTGCAGTACGCGGCGCTGGGCGGGGCGCTGTTCCTGCTGCCGATTCAGCTCCAGCAGGTCAGCGGGTTCAGCCCGCTCGCCGCCGGGACGGCGCTGCTGCCCGTCACGGTGATGATGCTGTTGTTCTCCGCGCGGGCCGGCGTGCTGGCCACCAGGATCGGGCCGCGGCTGCCGATGACGGTCGGCCCCGTCGTCGCCGGCGCCGGCCTGCTGCTGGTCACCCGGGCCGGCCCGGACGCCTTCTACCTCACCGACGTCCTGCCCGGCGCCGTCGTGCTGGGCCTCGGGCTCGCCACCTGCGTGGCCCCGTTGACGTCCACGACGCTCGCCGCGGTGCCGGCGCATCACGCGGGGGCGGCGTCGGCGGTGAACAACGACGTCGCGCGCACCGGCGGCCTGGTCGCCGTCGCCGTACTGCCCGCCCTCGCCGGGCTGGGCGGCGCCGCCTACCTCGACCCGGGCCTGTTCGACCGCGGGTTCCGCCGGGCGATGGTGATCTCGGCGCTGGTGTGCGCGGCCGGTGGCCTGGTCGCCGCGCTCGGCATCCGCAACCCGCGCCGGCCGGCCACCGAGCTGCCGGCGGCGGAGCGGGCGTCCGCGCGGATCGGGCGGCAGGCGGGGGAGCGGGTCTGCTGCCCACTGGACGCACCCGGCCTGCGCGCCACCCCGGGCCTGCGCGCCGCGCCGGGCCCACGGGCCACCCCGGGGGTGGGGGCTGCCCCGGGTTCGGGCGCCACACCAGGCCCGCCCGCGGCCCCGGGCGGGTCCGCCGGCTGACCCCGGAGTGGAACACGGGCTAGCCCCGTGGTTGGCTCAGGACAATGGATGACACGAAGATCTTCGAGCGCATCGACTCCCTGGTGGCGGAGGAGCACGAGCTGCGCCAGCGGCGCACCCGGGGCCAGATCGACGCGGACGCCGAGGCCGACCGCCTGGCCGAGCTGGAGCAGACCCTCGACCAGTGCTGGGACCTGCTGCGCCGGCGCCGGGCGGCCCGCTCGGCCGGCGAGGATCCGGACGAGGCCCGCGCCGGCTCGGGCAACCAGGTGGAGGGCTACCTCCAGTAGGTCGCGTCCGCGGCTCAGCCGTCATCCCCGGAGCGGCCCCGCCGGTCGTCTCCAGGCCGGTCGTCGGCCTCGGCTCCGCGGGAGATCGGCCGGAGGAAGACGACCGTGAGGAGCAGTCCGGTGACCATCAGGACGGCCCCGCCGATCCAGGTGAGGTGGTAGCCGGCGGTGAGCGTCGCCGCCGGCCCCGCGCCGCCGTCCGCCGCGTTCCCGGTGCGCCACGCCGCCATCGTGGTCAGGACCGCCAGCCCCAGCGCCCCGCCGACCTGCAATGTGGTGTTGGCCAGGCCGGAGGCGAGCCCGGCGTCGTCCGGCGGCACGCCGGTCATGCTGAGCTGGGTGAGCGCCGGCAGCGTCAGGCCGCCGCCGCACCCCAGGACGACCGCGACCGGCAGGACGTCCGTCGCGTAGGCCGCGTCCGGGGCCAGGCGGGACAGCAGCCACAGGCCGACGGCGAGCAGGACGAGACCAGGCAGCAGCACCAGGCCCGCGCCGAAGCGGTGGGCGAGCCGTCCCGAGAGCCCGAGCGAGAACGCGCCGATCGTCGCCGCGATGGGGAGGAAGGCCAGGCCCGTCTCGGCCGGCCCGTAGCCGAGGACGCGCTGCAGGAACAGCGCGAGCACGAACTGGAACGCGAACAGCCCGCCGGCCATCAGCGCCTGGACGATGTTCGCGACGGTCAGCGGCCGGGAGGAGAACAGCCGCGGCGGCAGCAACGGGTGAGCCGCCGTCGCCTGGCGGGCGGCGAAGGCGGCGAGCAGGGCGAGGGCGAGCGCGCCGAGCCCGATGGTCCGGGCGGAGGCCCAACCCGCGTCGGCGGTGCTGACGATTGTGTAGACGCCGAGCATGAGACCCGCGGTGACCAGCACCGCCCCGGGAGCGTCCGCGCCGGCGCGCAGGCCGAGACCGCGTTCGGCGGGCAGCACCCGCAGTGACAGTGCGACCGCGACCGCGCCGATCGGCACGTTTACGAAGAAGATCCAGTGCCAGGTCAGCGTCTCGACGAGCAGGCCGCCGGCGAGCAGGCCGATCGACGCACCGGCGGCGCCGACGAAGCTGAACACCCCGATCGCGCGCGCCTGCTCCCGCGGCTCGGGGAAGGCCACCACGATCATCCCGAGCACCACCGACGAGGACAGCGCCCCGCCGACGCCCTGCACGAACCGAGCGGCGATCAGCGTGCCCGCCCCGGTCGCCAGCCCGCAGAGCAGGGAGGCCACGGTGAACAGCACCAGTCCGGCGACGAAGACCCGCCGGCGGCCGACGAGATCCCCCATGCGGCCGGCCAGCAGCAGAAGACCACCGAAGGCAACCAGGTAGGCGTTGACGACCCACGCCAGACCGGACGCGGAGAAGCCCAGGTCATCCTGAATGGTGGGCAGCGCGACCGTGACGATGGTGCCGTCCAGGATGACCATGAGCATCGACGCGCACAGGACACACAGCGCGAGCAGCCGGGAGCCGGCGGCCCGCGGGGCTCCCACATCGGGAGGTGGGGATGTCCGGCCGGGAGCAGCCGGGCTCGCCGCCGCTGTGTCCGCCGTGTCCGCCGTGTCCGACGGGCCTGGCAGGGCAGACGTGGCCGACGGGGCACTCGGGCCCGATGCAGGTGGGTTCGTCGCCGTCGCCGTCGCCGCCGGTGATGAGAAGGACTGGGACATGGAGACTCCTCGGGGCATCCTTTGTTACGGACCCCACGGGATGTTCCGGGGATCATGTTCTGTGACCATGCTGCGGGAGCGGCCGGACCAGGGGAAGAAGGCACTTTCATGTCTCAGCGGCACACGGATGTGACCGTGGAACGGCCTCCGTCAGCGCGGCCGCCGTCGCCGGCCGAGACCTGCGGCGAGCTCGCCCCGCCGATCGTCGAGGCCTGCCCGATCATGGAGGTCCTCGACCAGGTCAGCGGCAAGTGGAGCATCGGAATCCTGGTCGCGGCCGCCCACGGGCCGGTTCGCTTCACCGAGCTGGAACGCACCGTCAACGGCATCAGCCGTCGGATGCTGACCCTCACCCTGCGCCGGCTCGAACGGGATGGCCTGCTAGTCCGGAAGGTCTACCCGACCGTCCCACCGAAGGTCGAGTACACGGCGACGAGCGCTGCCCGGGAACTGTTCGGCCCGCTGACCGCGCTCACCGAGTGGGCCGAACGCCACCGGACGACCATCGCCCGGGCCCGCCACGCCTACGACCTGGAGAATGCCGAGAAAAAGTCCCCCGCGGGCTGAGGCGGCGTTTCCCCAGGTCCGCGCCACGGACCGGGATCCCGCCACGAACGGAGCAGCCCGATGAGCCGCCATATCCAGGTCACCTTCGACTACTACCCCTGAGGAACAGCGAATTAGGGGATTTGCGCGACGGCGCCGTACATGCTGACCTGGGCGTCGGTCGGACAGTCCCGGGTCGCGTCATCGACCCGCCAGCGCCAAGCCGGCGGCGTCGGGGGGTGCGAACGCGGCGAGGCTGGGTAGCCCCACTCCGTCCCGGTCGAACATCGCGAGGTTCGCTCCGGGGATCGGTTCGCCGGGCTTCGGGGCCACTGTGAGCCAGCCGGGCTCCCAGGCGAGGAACCCCAGGCCTCGACCGTCCGGCACGTCGTGGAGGATCTGCCTCAGCTCGGCGAAGAAGGCTGCCTGCCCGGCCAGCGTCGCCGGCACTGTCGCGGCGTCGGGTAGCTGGTCGGGGGACGTGACCCAGTCGCCCGGCCCGGGGTCGCTCAACGTCCACGGATACGCGGTCTCCACGATGAGGATGTCCCGGTGGTACTGCCGTGCCAGGCCGTCGAGCGTCGCCCGCAGCGCCGCCAGCGAGCCGTTCCAGTACGGGTAGTAACTCACCCCGATGACGTCGAACGCGGTGACGCCCGCCTGCATGAGGTTGCCGAAGAAATACTCTGAGCGGCCGAGGTCGCCCCCGCTGTCGACGTGGAGGACGATCTCCACGGGCCGGCCCGACGCGCCTTCGCGGGCACCCTCGATCGCGCTGTTGACCAGTTCCGCGAGGCGTGACCACTGTGTTCGCGTGCCGTCCCGGACATCGCCGAGGGGCCAGAGCATCCCGTTGGTGATTTCGTTGCCGACCTGAACCATGTCGACGGGTGTTCCCTGTGCCGCCAGTTTGGCGACCAGACCGCGTGTGTATTCCCGGACCTTCGCTGCCGTCGTCACGAGATCGGCGCCACGCCACGCCGCAGGGATCTCCTGGGAATGCGGGTCCGCCCAGAAGTCGGAATAGTGCGGATTAAGCATGATTCTGAGCCCCGCGTCCGTCGCGCGGCGTGCCAGGGTGAGGACAGACTGCTCGTCGCTGTATCCGGCGGGCGGATCGACCCAGACCCGCAGCCGGACGTAGTTCGCGCCGTGCGCCGCGAGGATCCGCTCGACGGGGAGGCGTCGCCCGCCGTCGGAGAGGCTGGTCCCAGCGGCCTCCTCCTGGAGCGTGAACGAGATGTCCGCGCCCCGGACGCCGAGGACCTCGCGTGACGGCCTGTCGCGCCCGAGCAGGACGGTGACCATCGCCGCCACCGTACCGGCGGCGGCGATCAGGCTAACGATGTGAATCACGCGCACGGCGCCGCCCCGCATCGGTCTCGGTTCCTCTTCCCCGCCGGCGCCTGCCGCCAGCCGTCCACCGTGTGCGTGCCCGTGGGCGGTGACTCCGGGTCTGCCGATTCACCGCATCGTCGTGGAGCGCGTTCGGCGCGCGTACCGACGGTGAAATATACCGCTTCCTGGCGACTTTCCGATCTTCGATCTTGGCCGGTGGTCGATACGGGCTCTTCCCCGGTGGTCGGGCTGTCGGCGTCGGTGTCGGCGGTCACTCTTGGTGATGAGGATGTCGCGAAAGGTGTAAGCGTTGCTGGTCGGCTGATAGTGGCCTAGTCTCCAAGGTCATCCGGGCTGTGTTGACCTTGTGCGGATGCCCGGTCGAACGCCTGGGCTTGGGGGGCGGACTTACGGTGGCAGGTCATCGGGTGGCGAGCTGATCGTCAGTGTTGGCGATGACGGTGAATGATCAGCGTTTATCGTGGAGACGTTCGCCGAAGCGGGTGCTTCTGCTCGCGCGGTGACCCTTCCTCTTCTCGGTGAGTGGCCTTCTTCTTCCTCTGTGTGATTGAAGGTGGCGCTCTTCTCTCCGTACACCTTGTGCGCGGGGACACATGGTGACTGTTTTCTTCGCCGCTCGTCGAAACGAGCGCGCGGATTCTTTTGGGGGAGATTGGTGAGTGGTCTGGCGCGCGAGGCGTACGTTCTGGAGGAGGATCTGGCGGGTGACGGCGGGCCGCTGACCGTCCCCCTGCGGTACCAGAAGTTCACGCCGGGTCTCCGGGAGACAATGCGGGGCCATTCCGAGAACCGGGTCCGGTCGACGGCCGTGATGAGCCGGTGGCAGGAACTGCAGTACTGGCTGATCACGATGGGGTGGCTGGCTGCCACGGTGTTCTTCTGGCGGTGGTGGCTACGCGCCGACAACGTCGGCTCGATCGTGTTGTTCGTGCTGATGTCGGTGTCCTTCTTCTACGTCGGTGCCCTCCTGGCGGGGATGTATCTGATCTTTGTCGGGCACATGCGCCGGCCCGTTCCCATTCCGGTGCGCCAGGCGGAGATCTCGGCGCCGATCCGGCGGGTTGCCGTCATCAGCCTCACCGTCCCCGGCTCGGAGTCCCTCGAGATCGTCCGTCGCCAGCTGGTGGCGATGAGCAGGATCAGATATCCGCACGACAGCTGGATACTCGTCGACAAGGTCTCCTCACCGGAGATCGAGGAGCTCGCCCGGTCGGTAGGCGTCCGGTACTTCTCGCGGCACGACGAGGCCCGCTGGGGAAGGGAGGGGGTGGCGGGCTGGAACCGCCGGTTCCCGCCGTTCAAGCGCAAGACCAAGGCCGGCAACGTCAACAGCTGGCTGGACGCCCACGGCCACGAGTACAGCCACTTCACCCAGCTCGACATCGATCACATACCGAACCCCGACTACCTGGACCGGGTGCTCGGCTACTTCGCGGACCCCAAGGTCAAGTGGGTGCAGGCGCCGAGTGTGTACGGGAACTTCGAACACTGGACCGCCCGGGGCGCGGCCGAGCAGGAACTGGGTCTGCAGGGACCGCTTCAGATGGGGTTCTTCGGGTTCTCGCGGACCCCCTTCATCATCGGGAGTCACTGCACCTACGACACGGCCGGCATCCTCGAGATCGGCGGGTTCCAGCCGACCAGGGCGGAGGACCATCTCGACACCGTCTGCCTGGCGGCGCGCGGATATCAGGGCGTCTTCGTCCCGGACGTCATCGCGACCGGTGACGGGCCCGAGACGTTCGAGACCTATCTGTCGCAGCAGTTCGCGTGGGCGTACTCGATGATCGAGGTCCTCCTGCGGCACACGCCCCGACTCCTCCGCCGGTACGGACCGCGGCAGGCCGTCCAGTTTCTCTTCGCCCAGACCTGGTACACCCTCTGGTCGCTGTCGATGCTGATCCTCTTCGCGCTGCCGCTCCTCGCGCTCTGCCTGAACCAGGCCATCGCGAAGGTCCACTATCTGGATTTCCTCGCCCACAGCGTTCCGCTGAGCGTCGTCTCGCTGCTGATCTGGTGGTGGAGCCGGCCGTGGCACGTGCCGGCCGGTATACGGCTGACCTGGCGCGGGATCGTCCTGCACGCCGCCCGGTGGATCGTGGTCCTCTCCGCGCTCGTCCAGGTCGTCCTCAGAGTCAAGAAGCCATACATGATCACGAAGAAGGGGGTGGGGGGTGAGGCCGGAACCGTCTCACTGCGACCCATGGCTCCCTACATCGCGATGGTGGTCGTCCCGCTCGCGGCCTGCTGGACCTATCTCACCGTCCATCACGCGGGCGGGAGATCGGGCTATCTCCTGTTCGCCCTGCAGGACTCCCTGACCTTCCTGCTGGTCCTGTCCGTCGTGATCCTGCAGGAGGTCCGGCTGTCCGGAGACGGGGGTACGCCGCTCGCCGTTCGGCTGCGCCGCGCGGCGGCGCCGTTGGCGGCGACGGGACTGCTCACGGTCGCGACGGTCGCCACCGCGATCGCCTCATGGCACCCGATCTGGGCGGCGCTCTCCTCTGCGTGAGCTCGTGCGGGCGGTGTGTCCACACAGAGTGAGTCCGGGTGGACGGCCTGCCGCATCCCCCGGCAGACCGACGACGCGAACAACGTGCTGGCGATCAGCGGCCATGCGGCCCGGCGAGCCCCGGGGGCCGGCGAGCCCTGCGGACGGTCGCTCAGGCCGAGGTGGCCGGCTCCGCGGGCTCTGCGGGCTCCTCGTGGGGTGCGGCCTCGGCGGGCATCAGCGGGTCGGGATGCAGCGGCAGGGTCACCCGGAACCTGGTGTCGCCGGGCTCCGACGTCACGGTCAGGTCACCGTGGTGGCGGCCGACGACGATGCGCCAGGAGATGTCCAGCCCGAGGCCGGTGCCCTCGCCGACCGGCTTCGTGGTGAAGAACGGCTCGAAGATGCGGTCGCGGATCTCCGGCGGCACGCCGGGCCCGGTGTCCCGGACCTCGACGACCAGGTTGTCGTGGTCCGCCGAGGTGGTGACGGTCAGCGTCCCGGAGCCGGCCATCGCGGCGACCGCGTTGTCGATGAGGTTCGTCCAGACCTGGTTGAGCTCGCCGGCGTAGACCGCGATCTCGGGCAGCGCCCGGTCGTACTCACGGACCACCCGTACCCCCGACAGCTTCCCGCCGAGCATGGTCAGCGTGCTGTCCAGCAGCTCGTGGATGTCGACACTGCGGTACGGCGCCCGGTCGAGCTGGGAGTACTGCTTGGCCGCCCCGAGCAGGGTGGAGATCCGGGTGGTGGAGTCCTCGATCTCCTTCATCAGCAGTTCGCTCTCGACGGTGTAGTACAGCCAGCGGATCGCGCCCTCCAGCACCTCGGGCGCCACCGTCGCCGCGACCCGCTCCAGCCAGTCGACGTCGAACCCCGCCTGGACGAACGTCGGCGCGATCTCCCACCCCTGGTTGCAGCCGTGGTCCTCCAACCAGTCGGTCAGGGTGTCCTCGCGGTCGCTGGTCTCCATCGGGGTCAGCGTCGGCGCCTTCGCCACCCGCTCGGCGGCCTCCTCCTGCAGGCCGATCAGGGTCTCCAGCGCCTCGCGGTCGTACGGCCCGGCGGCGATCAGGCCGAGCTTGTGCCGCATGCCGGCGACCCGCTCACGCAGCGACGCCGTGGCCCGCACCGCGGCGGCCGCCGGGTTGTTGAGCTCGTGGGTCAGCCCGGCGGACAGCGAGCCGAGCGCGAGCAGCCGCTCCCGCTGGCCGGTGAGCGCCTGGGTGCTCTGCAGGCCGAAGAACAGCCCCTCCAGCATGTGGACGGCCATCGGGAACCACTCGCGCATCAGCCGCGCCAGCGCCGCGCCGTCCAGCACGACGAAGCGGGACGGGATCGTGACCCGCATCGAGTTGGTGTAGAGCTGGGGGACGCGATCGCCGAGGTAGGAGTGCCACGCCCCGGAGTACACGCCGCGCTGGGTCGTCCGGCTGACCTCGACGTCGTCGTCGCCGACCCGCCGGGTCAGCACCAGGCCGCCCTCGACCAGCACGTAGAAGCAGGTGGCCGGCTCGCCCTCGCGGAACACGACGCCCGGCTCGATCAGCTCGACGTGGCCGTTGCGGCAGATCCAGTCCAGCTGGTCGTCGGTGAGCTTCTCGAACAGGAACAGCGTGCGCAGCTCGTCGAGATCGCAGGGCATCGCCTGGCCCTGGACGCAGGCCTGGGTGGCGCCAACCGCGTCGTCCGCCATGGTGCTCACTCCGCCTTCCGTGGTCAGCGCTGCTCGGGTCAGCGCTTCGCGAGGTATCAGCGCTTCGCGAGGTAACGGTGCACGAGCGCGACGGCCATGGCCCCCTCGCCGACGGCCGAGGCCACCCGTTTCACCGACTCGGCGCGCGCGTCGCCGGCCACGAACACGCCTGGCACGCTGCTCTCCAGGTGGTACGGGTCGCGGTCGAGATCCCAGCCGGACGGACGCTGCCCGTCGACGACGAGATCCGGCCCGGCGACGACGAACCCGTGCTCGTCGCGCACGACGACGCCGTCCAGCCAGTCGGTGCGCGGGGCGGCACCGATGAAGACGAACAGCCACTGGGAGTCGACCTGCTGGGTCTGACCGGTGCTGTTGTCCCGCAGGACGAGGTTCTCCAGGTGGTCGGTGCCCTGCGCGGAGACGACCTCGGTGCACACCCGGACCGTGATCGTCGGCACGGCCGCGATCTGTTGGATGAGGTAGTGCGACATGGACGCCTCGAGCGACTTGCCGCGCACCAGCATCGTCACCGAGCGGGCGTGTCGGGAGAAGTACATCGCGGCCTGGCCGGCGGAGTTCGCCCCGCCGACGACGTAGACGTCCTGGCCGGAGCAGCTCGGTGCCTCCGTCAGCGCGGAGCCGTAGAAGACGCCCCGGCCGGTCAGCTCGGTCAGGCCGGGGGCGGCGAGCTGGCGGTAGGAGACGCCGGTGGCGAGGATCACCGTGTGCGCGTCGATCCGGCCGCCGTCGGCGAGGACCAGCCGGCGGGCCGGGCCGGCGGCCTGCAACGTCACGACGTCGGCGGCGGTGAGCAGCTCCGCGCCGAACTTCACGGCCTGGCGGCGGGCCCGGTCGGTGAGCTGGGAGCCGGAGACGCCGTCCGGGAAGCCCAGGTAGTTCTCGATCCGCGAGCTCTGGCCGGCCTGGCCGCCGGTCGCGTGCCGTTCGAGCAGGACCGTCCGCAGGCCCTCGGAGGCGCCGTACACCGCCGCGCCGAGGCCGGCCGGGCCGCCGCCGACCACGACGAGGTCGTAGAAGTCGCCGGTGGGGGCGGTCGCGAGACCGACCTGGGTGGCGAGCTCGGTGTCGGTCGGGTCGGTCAGCGCCGAGCCGTCGGTCGTGATGACGCAGGGCAGCGACTCCGGGTCCGCGCCGGCGGCCGTGAGCAGCCGCGCGCCCTCCGGCTCGTCGGCCAGATACCAGCGGTAGGGGACCTGGTTGCGGGCCAGGAAGTCGCGCACCTCGTAGGAGCGGGCCGACCAGCGGTGCCCGACCACCCTGGTCTCGGCGACCGGCCGGTGGTCGGTGGCGCGCCACGCGTCGAGCAGCGCGTCGAGCACCGGGTAGAGCTTCTCCTCCGGCGGGTCCCACGGCTTGAGCAGGTAGTGGTCGAGGTCGACGACGTTGATGGCGTCGATCGCGGCCTCGGTGTCGGCGTAGGCGGTCAGCAGCACGCGCCGCGCGGCCGGGAACAGGTCCATCGCCTGCTCGAGGAACTCGATGCCGTTCATCCCGGGCATGCGGTAGTCGGCGAGCAGGACGGCGACCGCGTCGCCGCGCAGTTTGATCTCGCGCAGCGCCTCCAGCGCCTGCGCCCCCGACTCGGCACGCACGATCCGGTACGTCCCGCCGTACCGGCGGCGCAGGTCGCGGGCGACGGCCCGGGAGACGCTCACGTCGTCGTCGACGGTCAGCAGCACGGCCCGGGGGGCACCGCGCCCGCCGCCGGGGTTGCCGCGCTCACCCTGGCCGCCGCCGGAACCTGGATGTGCCTGGCCGGCCGGGTTCTCGCCCGCCGCCATCAACGCGCCGGGTGGGTTGCCGGGAGTGTTTCGATGCGTCGCCTGCGTCCGGTCACGCGCTCAGTCTAGTTCCGGTGCAGCGGTCGCCCCGGGCGCTCCGTGATGTTTGCGCCGGAGGCGAAGTTCGTGGCGGAAACGTCGTTCGCGCGGGAATCGCCGCGCAACGCCGGAGGGCGTGACTCGCGGACGTCCGGGCGGGTCGCGTCATCGATCACGAAGTCGCCGAGGTCGAGGTCGCGCTCGCGGGTCAGGAACAGGCGGATCTGGTCGCGGTCGGACGGCGCGGCGGCGCGGACCCGGCGCACCGCGCCGGCCGCCCGCCGCCGGGGGCCGGCCGGGTCCGGCCCGCTCGGCGGCACCCCGCCGGGCAGCGGGCCCACCGCCACGGCGTCCACCGGGACGAACGGGACCACACCGTCCAGGATGAGCTGGCCGGGCGCGCGGTCGCCCTCCCACGCCCCGCCGTCGCGCTGCACGAAGAGCTCCTGGCCGTGCACGGCGAACCGCAGCTGGGACGGCTCCGCCCGACCGGCGTGCACCGCGGCCCCGCCGTAGGCGGCCGCCATCCCGTGGCGGGCGGGATCCCAGCCGGCGGCCGGCTCGGCGCCGGGCAGGAGGCGCAGCCGCTCGGCGGCCCCCCGGATGTGACGCAGGCTGAGCCCGGCCCGGCGCAGTGCCGCGATCGCCCGCGCCTGCGTCAGCTCGCCGCGGCCGGGGCGAAGCAGGCCGGAACGCCGCCAGTAGGCGAGCTGGCCGGGTGTCACATGGCCCACGGGAACAGGGCTCGCGGGAACAGAGCCCGCGGGGACGGGGCCGGCCGGAACAGAGCCCGCGGGAATCGGTTGGCCCGCCGCCGGAATCGGCTCGGGCACGTCGTCGTCCGGGCGGACAGGCTGTTCCGGAATCGGCGCGGGCATTGCGCCCGGCGGCCCCGTCACCTGGTCCGTCACCCGGCGAATGTAGCTCTCCGCCGGGCGGCCGGCTCGTCCGAGGTTGCCTTTGTTGTCGGCTTCGTGTCCTCGCCGGGGGGATCATTCCCCGGGGGATGGGACGTAATGTCCAGACGTGGCCGGAAAATCGGGTGACAGGTGGATCAGTCGAATCCTGTGCGCGACGGCCGCCCTGGCATGCCTGACCGCGTGTGCCGCGGGCGGCGGCCGGCCTGCCGAGCCCGGTTCCGCGGGAGCGGTCACGCCTGGCTCGTCCGCCCAGTCCCCGCCTGCCCAGCCCGCGCCGGGACGGGCTGCCGCGCCGGCCGGGGCAGCGGCGGCGAGCACGGCCGGCTGCGCGGCGGACCCCGCCACCGCGCCTGCCGTGGGCCCGCGGCACCTGTCGCACGACGCCGCCGAGCGCACCTATCTCCTCGCCCTGCCGACCGGCTACGACGGACGGACCCCGGCGCCGGTCGTCGTCGACTTCCACGGTTTCAAGGCGAGCAAGGAGACCCAGGAGGCCCGGAGCGGAATGGGCCGGCTCGGCGCCGATCGCGGCTTCGTCGTCGTGACGCCGGACGCGCTCGGCGAACCGCGCCGCTGGAACACCCCGGCCGCGCCGGAGGCGGCCGACGACTTCGGCTTCGTCGCCGCGCTGCTCGACGACCTTGGTGCCCACCTGTGTCTCGACCCCGGCCGGGTCTACGCCGTGGGGCACTCGAACGGCGCCGAGTTCGCCGCCGCGCTGGTGTGCCGCCAGGCGCCACGGTTCGCCGGCGTCGCGATGGTCTCCTCGACCAGCCTCGCGACCTGCCCGCCCGGCGCCGCTCCCGCGACCATGGCGGTCCACGGGACAGCCGACCCGTCCGTGCCGTATGCCGGGGGTGTGATCAGCGGTTCCACCACCCGGGTCCCGGCCGCGACCCAGGTGATCGACGAGTACGCACGCCGATACGCCTGCGCGCCCGCCGTGCTGCGCACCGTGGCCGGGATGGGTGTGGAGCGGATGCGCCACACCGGCTGCGCGGGCGGCGCCGAGGTCGTCCTCGACACCGTCGTCGGCGGGACGCACGCGTGGCCGAGCAGCCCCGACGCGCTCGCCGACCGCGCCGACTCCCCGGCCGGCCGCTCCTACCAGGCGACGGCCGCCATCCTGGATTTCTTCGCCGGGCACTGACGCGTCCACCGGCCGGTGCGCCGCCTGACCGTGGTCCGCGGCCCCTGGTCACAGCGCGCTGAGACCCGGACGCAGCCCGGTCCGTCCGGTGAGCAGGAGAAGCAGGTCGGCGGGGTGCGGGCCGGCGGCGGCCAGCTCGGCCGCCAGCCCCAGGCCCGACGCGACTGCCGGTCCCAGCGCCGGGACGGGCGCCACGCCGTGGTGGTCGGGCAGCACCCGGGCCAGGTCGAGGCAGTGCACCGTCAGCTCGAAGGTCCTCGTCGGCAGGTACTGGATGAACGGCATCGTGCCGACCGGGCTGCCGACCGGGCTGTCGTCGGGGGTCGCCGCCACCAGCGCCAGGACCCGGTCGGCCAGTTCCCGCACGGCGCCGGCCGGGTCGGCTCCGAGCGCGCGGCCGGCGGCCCGGCCGCGTTCGGTCACCGCGGCCGGGTCGGCGAGTACCGCGCGGGCCGACACGTAGTAGTCCGCCGGGCTGGTCAGGTCGAAGCCGCCCGGGGGCGGGCCGGCCGAGACGGCCGTCGGGGGTACGTACGCCTCGATCGTCGACAGTGCCCGGCTGGCGTGGCCGAGCAGGTCCCGCACCGTCCACACGCCGAGCGCGGGCAGGGCCAGGTCGCTCGTGGACGCCCGACCGGCCAGGTCCGTGAACGCGCGTGCGGCCTGTCCGGCCGGCTGTGCCTGTCGTTCACGGCGACGGTCGGGGAGCGGTGGCGCCGCAACTTCGAGCGGCTGCCCCAGCCCGCCGACCTCGGGCGCTGGTTCGTCGCCGCCGGCCTGCTGGACGTCCCGCCGGCCGTCACCGAAGAGGGTCTGCGCTCCGCGCGCCGGCTGCGGGAGGCGATCTACCGCACCGCGCTGGCCGGTACGCGCGACGAGCCGGGCGGGGACGGCGACCGTCGTGTCATCAACGCCCACGCCCGCCGGGGCGGACTCGCCCCCCAGCTCACCGCGCGGCGATCCGTCGAGCTGCGGCCGGGGCGCAGTCCCGTCGCCGACGCCCTCGCGACCGTCGCCCGCGACGCCGTCGACCTGCTGGGCGGGCCGGACATCACCCGGGTACGCGAGTGCTCCAGCCACGACTGCGCACTGCTGTTCCTGGACACGTCCCGGCCGGGACGCCGCCGGTGGTGCTCGGACCGGGCCTGCGGGAACCGTGCCCGCGCCGCCGCCCACCGCGCCCGCCACTCCTGACGGGCCGGGCACCCGGGCGGATCACCGGGCGGGCGCGCACCCACGGGGGCGGAGACAGAGCTTGCCTTCACACGGACGTCAACGTCTAGCGT
Organism: Frankia sp. Mgl5; assembly: GCF_023242985.1. Taxonomy (NCBI): domain Bacteria; kingdom Bacillati; phylum Actinomycetota; class Actinomycetes; order Frankiales; family Frankiaceae; genus Frankia; species Frankia sp. Mgl5. The sequence continues at coordinate 41,526 of NZ_JALKFY010000810.1, forward strand.
CGGTGCGGAGGAGGTCGGGATGCGCATCGGTGAGCTGGCACGACGGGCGGGGACGAGTCCCCGGGCGCTGCGGCACTACGAGGACCAGGGGTTGCTCGCCGCCCGGCGGCTGGCCAACGGCTACCGGGACTACAGCGACGCGGACCTGCGAGCTGTCGAGGAGATCAGGGCGCTGCTCGCGGACGGGTTCGCGCTGGAGGAGACCCGTCCGTTCGTCGAGTGCCTGCGGGCCGGGAACGAGACGGCGGCCTCCTGCCCGGACTCGATCGAGGGCTACCGGCGCAAGATCGCCCAGATCGACGACTACGTCGCCCGGCTCCTGCGCTCCCGCGAACGGCTCGCCGCCCAGCTCGCGATGGCGCGGGACACGGCCGAGCCGTCCGGAGCCGAACCGGCTGACGGCCCGCCCCGGCCGGCAGTGCCGCCGCAGGGTGTCCCGGGGTGCTCGCTCTACCCGCCGCAGACCCGCTGAACACGAAGGAGCTGATCATGATCACGTCCGAGGTCCAGGACCGGTCGGTGCCGGCCGTGCCGGCCGGAACCGTGTGGCACGCCGACGACACCACGTTCGGCGAGATCGTCCTGCGGTCGCCGCTGCCCGTCCTCGTCGACTTCTCCGCCGAGTGGTGCCCGCCGTGCCGGATGATGCGGCCGGTCCTCGCCCAGATCGCGGCCGACCTCGCCGACCGGCTGCGGGTCGTGGAAGTGGACGCCGACGCCAGCCCGCAGACGGCGATCGCCTACGGTGTGCTGGCCATGCCGACCCTGGTGGTCGTCCGGGGCGGCGAGACGGTCACGAAGCTGGTCGGCGCGCGCAGCCGGCGGCGCCTGCTGGCGGACATCGCGGATCAGCTGTGACGGGGCGGTCAGCCGTGACGGGGCGGCGGCGCGGCCGGGTCGTCCGCGGTTCCCCGGGACTCGATCACCGCGCCGCAACCGATCACGACCCGGTTGCGGCCCGCCGCCTTCGCCGCGTACAGGTTGCGGTCGGCGGCGATCAGCAGGTCCGTCTGGCCGTGCGCGTGCACCGGGTAGACGGCGGCGCCGACGGAGACGGTGGCCCGTAGCCGGGCCCCGCTGTCGAGCTCGATCAGGTCGCGGGCCACGTTGTGTCGCAGCCGTTCGGCGAGCTCGCCGACGGTCTCCGGGCCCACGGTGGGGCCGAGCAGGGCGAACTCCTCACCGCCGAAGCGGGCCAGCAGGTCGCCGGGCCGGGGGGGCGCGGCCCCCCCCGCGGCCCGCGCCCCCCGGGGGGGGCCGCGCGGGCCCAACCCCCCCCCGCCGAGGCGGGCCCGCGGGCCGCGGGGCGGGCGGCCCGCGGCCAGCCGGGAGCCGATCTCCGCGAGGACGACGTCCCCGCACGGGTGGCCGTACCGGTCGTTGACCGACTTGAAGTTGTCGACGTCCACGAGGAGCAGCGCGAAGGGCTGCCCGGACCGGTCCGCGCGGCTGACCGCGGCTGGGAGCTGGTTCTGCAGGAACCGCCGGGTGCGCAGCCCGGTGAGCACGTCGGTGGTGGCGAGCCGGCGCTGCTCGGCGACCAGCGCGGCCAGCCGCGCCACGATGAGCAGGGCGAGCGCGGCCGAGGCCACCGCGATGATCCTGATCTGGGTGGGTGACCGGTCCGCTTCGACCAGCAGGAGCACCGGAGCGATCAGCGCGGCCGCCAGCAGTGCGGCGAGCCTGCCGGGACCGAGCCGTCGGTCGTCGGCCTGCGGGGAGCACGACAGGTCCGCCATCGACGGGTGCAGCGCGGCGGCGGCGACCAGCACGTCCCCGAGGGCCCAGAGGGAGTCGGTGAGGTCCGCGACGACGTACCTGCTGCCCAGCACCGAGATGGTGGACAGGACGTCGGAGGCCAGGGTGACCACCAGGCTGGCGACCAGCAGGACGAACGAGGCCGGCCGGCGGCCGGGCGCGAGCACCAGTATCAGCGACATGACGAGCAGGCCGAGGTCCGCCGCGGGGAAGGCGACCGAGGCCAGCAGGGCGAGCTGCCCTGAGGTCGCCCGCTTGTAGGGTGTGACCACATAGAGCCAGTACAACAGCGACATGGCGACCGCTATGGACGTCGTGTCCAGCACCGCCGAGAGATTGCGGCCGGGTGCCCGCTGCCGGAACAGCAGTGCCAGCGCCGCGATCGCGAACGGGTAGCGGCCGATGTAGAACAGATCGGCCAGCGATGGAAATATCGCATTGTGAAATACGATGATATTTGTATAGAAGATGGCGTCGGCGACGGTGTAAAGGCCCTGGGTGATGGCGAGGAGCACCCACGGTGCGCGGGGCTCGGGGTGCCACCTCCGCACGCCGAGGGCGATCGCTCCGACGGTCGACGCGGTCAGCAGGCACCGCAGGGCCACCTGCGTCTCCGGGCCGACCGGCAGGTCCACGCCCGCGTCGGTGAGGATCGCGCCCGCTCCGATCCCGTGTGCCACGAAAAGCGTGTACAGGACGAAGTATCCGACACCGCCGACGAGATAAGCCAACCAGGGCGTCACACGCGGGCGACGCCGAACGGAACGTGCCGAGATCCCCGTCGGTCCACCTCCGCGGGCCGGAGACGAATGACCTCATCGTAGGTTCGGCGTGATTTCAATACATCTTTTGTTGAGTGAGTTTATTTTTGTTTGGTGTCGGTTCGACCGCCGTGCGGGGCTCACCAGCCTCGGCCCACGCCGCCCCGCCCCGCGATGACACGTGGTGGGTGACGGTCCGCCCGCTCCACCGGTTCTGGAGTGCGGGCCCGGCGCTCCGTAGGCTCGCGGTGTGAGCGATCGCCTGTACTTCCGCCAGTTGCTGTCCGGCCGCGACTTCGCGGTGGGTGATCCCGCCGCGACCCAGATGGTCAACTTCGTCTACCTCATCGGTGACCGGGAGACGGGCGAGGCCGTCGTGGTCGACCCCGCCTACCGGGTGGGCGACCTGCTCGACGTGCTGGCCGCCGACGACATGCGGCTGACCGGGGCGCTGGTCACCCACCACCACGCCGACCACGTCGGCGGCACGGCCTTCGGCATCGAGCTGGAGGGGATCCGCGAGTTGCTGGAGCGCGCATCCGTCCCGATCCACCTGCAGCGGGACGAGGCCGAATGGGTGCGGCGCGGGACGGGCGTGGGGGCCGCCGAGCTCGTCGAGCACGGCGACGACGACGTGGTCACCGTCGGCGCGGTGGACATCCGCCTGCTGCACACCCCCGGTCACACCCCGGGCAGCCAGTGCTTCCTCGTGGACGGACGGCTCGTCGCCGGGGACACCCTGTTCCTCGAGGGTTGCGGGCGGATGGACTTCCCGGGCGGGGACGCCGCGGCGATGTACGACAGCCTGCGCCGCCTGGGCGCGTTGCCCGACGACGTCACCGTCTACCCGGGTCACCGGTACTCGGCGGAGTCCGCCGCGGAGCTCGGCGTGGTGCGCAAGATGAACTACGTCTTCCGGCCGACCAGCTCCCGGCAGTGGCTGGCGATGCTCGGCGCCTGACCGCCCGCGTGGCGGGTATGGACCACAACGGGGGTGAGCGCCGTGGACGCTGACGGCTCGGCCGGCACACGGCCCCGGGTCGAGATCGAGTACTGCACCCGGTGCAGATGGCTCCCGCGGGCGGCCTGGCTCGCCCAGGAGCTGCTGACCACGTTCGAGGCGGATCTCGGCGCGGTCGCCCTCGTGCCCGGCACCGGTGGGGTGTTCACCGTCCGGCTGGGCGGTGAGGTGATCTGGGACCGCGGCGAGCAGGGCTTCCCCGAGCCGTCCGCCGTCAAGCGCGCGCTGCGGGACAGGATCGCCCCCGGCCGGCCGCTGGGCCACGTCGAACGCTGAGAACGGGGCGCCGAGCGCCAGCGGGGTGCGTCGTGCGCCAGCGGGGCGCAGCGCACGTCGTCAGCGGTGGACGAGGCTGATCTCCCTGGACGCGCGCACGCCGGCCACGCAGGCCAGGCCCAGCACCGTGACGACGACCGGCGCGCCCACGGCGAACGGGAACCGCCAGTCGGGGATGAACGGCAGCACGAAGGCGCCGACACCGCCGAGCACGAGCCCCTCGGCGAGCACCGCCGGCACCAGCGCCGGGACGAGCAGGATCACGAACGCCGACTCGCGCACGTGCCGGGCCAGCCCGGCCAGCCAGCCGGAGACGAACCAGGCCGAGAGACCGAGGCCGTAGGCCGCGCCGAGCCGGCACACCGCCGCGGCACCGTCGAACGAGACCCCGTTCGACAGCGCCCGCGGCCACCCGAACCCGGCGAAGACCACGCTCTCGACGGCGAACCCGGCCCCGAGGAAGAGCCCGCCCAGCAGGCCGACCGCCACCGCGCACACGACCACCGAACGGGCCAGCCGAGCCCGGGTGACGCCGTTGGTGATGAGCATCGGCGCGAACGTCGTGGTCATGGTCGTGCCGGCGGCCAGCATCAGCCAGCGCTGCCAGGTGGCGACGGCCACCTGCCACAGCGAGGTGTCCCGCTCGCCGACGAACGACATGACGGCGACCGCGGCGCCGTAGCCGAGCGCCGCCAGCAGCCACACCCAGCCCACCCAGGCCAGCGTGCCACCGGTCGTCACCGCCGCGGTGTGCACCAGCGGGGCCGGCCCGCCGCCGCGCCGCGCCGCCGGTGGTGCGACCGGTTCCGGGACCATGAGATCGCTCATCGTCGCGTCGTCTCCCCGCCGGTGAGGTGGCTGACCAGGTCCTGCAGGGAGACCGGGCCGATCTCGACCTCCCGTGGCGCCGCCGCCAGCCGCGGGATCGGGCCGAGCACGGTCGTGGACCTGGTCGACCCGAGCTGGCGCTGGGCGAGGACCCGCGCGTCGCCGACCAGCGCCCCGACCGCGTCCACCGGCCCGGTGATCTCGTGGCCCAGCGCGCGGGCCTCGTCCGCGGTGGTGTGCAGGAGCAGCCGTCCCCGGTCGAGGATCACGACCTCCTCGAGCAGCGGGGCGATCTCGTCGATCAGGTCGGTGCAGAGCACGACCGTGCGGGGATGGCGCCGGTGGTCGGCGCGCAGCTCCTCGTGGAACGCGGCCCGCGACGGGGCGTCCAGGCCCAGATGCGGCTCGTCGAAGATCGTGAGCGGCGCCCGGGCGGCCAGCCCGATGACCAGCGACAGGGCGGTGCGGCCGCCCCGGGAGAGATCGCGGACCTTGGCCCGCCGCTCCAGGCCGAACCGCGCCGCGAGGTGGTCGGCGAGGGCGGCGTCCCAACGCGGGCGCAGGTCACCGGCGATCGAGAGCGCCTCGCCGACCGGCAGCGAACGCTCGACGTCCGCCTGCTCGCGGACCAGGCAGATCTCGCTCATCAGGCGCGGGTCCTCGAACGGGTCGGCGCCGTCGACGCGCACCGTGCCAGCGCTCGGCCGCCCGTAGGCCGCCAGGATCGCCAGGATCGTGGACCTCCCCGCGCCGCCGCGGCCCAGCAGTCCGGCGACCACCCCCGGACGCAGTGCGAACGAGACCCCGTCGACGACACGGGACCCGCCGCGCCGCACGGTGAGGTCGGTGACCTCGACAGCGAACCCGGCCCGCTCGTCGGTCATCCCGCGGGCTCCTCGGCGTCGTGGACGAGCAGGGCGAGCTGCACCCGGTTGCTCAGGTCCAGCTTGGTCAGCAGCCGGGAGACATACGACTTCGCCGTCGCCACGCTCATGAACAGCTCGCCGGCGATCTCCGCGTTCGACAGGCCCCGGCCCACCGCCAGCGCCACCTCCCGCTCCCGCGCGCTGAGCTGGGCGACGGCCCGGCGGGCAGCCGTGCGGCGGGCCGCCGAGCGTTCCGCTGCCACGGCCTGTGTCGCGACGGCCGGTGGCGGGGTGGCCGGTGGCGGGACGGCCTCCACCGCCGCGATCCGGGCGATGAGCTGGCGGGTGACGGTGGGGGAGAGCATCGGCTCCCCGGCCGCCACCCGCAGCACCGCCCGCACGATCTCGGCCGGCGCAGTGTCCTTGAGCAGGAAGCCGCTCGCGCCGGCCCGCAGTGCGCGCAGCACCTGGGCGTCCGCGTCGAAGGTGGTCAGCACGACGACCTGGGGCGGCTGGTCGCGGCCGAGCAGCAGCTCGGTGGCCCGCAGCCCGTCCATCCGCGCCATCCGGATGTCCATCAGGACGACGTCCGGGCGCAGCGCGTCGACGGCCGCGGCGACCTCGTCACCGTCGGTCGCCTCGCCGACGATGCACGCGCCGTCGGCGCCGTCGAACATCATCGCCAGTGCGGAGCGGACGAGCGCGTCGTCGTCGACGACCAGGACCCGGACGGGCGTGTCGCCGTCGGGCGGCGGGCCGGTGGTCAAGATTCCTCCCAGGGCAGCCACGCGTAGAGCCGGAACCCGCCCTCGGGGGTCGGGCCGTGCTCGAGCCGCCCGCCGACCAGCGCGGCCCGCTCGGCGAGACCGAGCAGCCCCGTCCCGGCCGGCCGGGCCCAGGACGGCGGCCCGGTCCGGGACGGCGGCTCGGAGCCGGGCTGGCGGGCGTTGCGGATCTCGAGGTGCAGTCCGTCGGCGGGTGATCCGTCGATGATCAGCCGGGCCGGCGCGCCGGGGGCGTGCCGCCGGGCGTTGGTCAGCCCCTCCTGCGCGATGCGGAAGGCGCTGCCGGCCATCATCGCGGGGGCGCTCGCCGCCTCGACCAGGTGAATGTAGGTCCGGATCTCCATGCCGGCCCGGCGGCACTCGTCCACCAGCTCGGGCAGGTCGCCCAGGGTCGGCTGGGGCCGGGCCGCCGGGTCCTCGGGGCCCTCGCGCAGCACCCCGATCGCCGCCCGCAGATCCCGCAGGGCCTCGTGGGCGCTCTCCCGGATCACCCCGGCGGCACCGGCGATCTGCTCCGGTGGCGCGCCCGGGTGGAACTCCAACGCCCCGGCGTGCATCGTGAGCAGCGAGAGCCGATGCCCCAGGACGTCGTGCATCTCGCGGGCGATCCGGGTGCGCTCGAGCTGCCTGGCCGCGGCCACCCCGCGCCGCTGCTCGGCTTCGGCCAGCCGGGCCCGCTCACGCAGCGACAGCAGCAGCTGGCGCCGGGAGCGGACGAACACCCCCCAGCCGACCGTTAGCGCCAGCATGACGATCAGGAAGACGACCGCCCCGGCGTAGGGCAGGTCGGGATCCGGCCAGATCGCGAAGTACACCAGGCCGGGCGTCCAGTAGACGGCCGCCAGCAGGAAGGTCGTGCGCAGCCGGCAGTGCACGGCCACGGTGAACAGCAGAACCACCGACGCGGCCGACGCTGTGGTGGAGAACAGCCCGGTGGGCCAGCTCAGCAGGAGCAGCGTCACCGGCCGGCGCCGCCGCCACCACAGCAGGCCGCACAGCGCCAGGCCCACGACAAGATCGGCCAGCACCAGCGGATCCGGGACGTCGGCCCGCCGCGAGGCCTGCTCGACCAGTAGCAGCCCGCAGACCACCGAGAACGCGAACAGGACGGCGTCGACCACCCAGTCGCGCGCCGTGCGGCCAGGCGACCGGGCGGAGCCGTCCGCCGGCTCGTCCGCCGGCTCGTCCGCCGGCTCGTCCGCGGGCCCGTCCGCGGGTTCGATCAGCGCGCCGGGCAGCAGCCAGCGGAACCGGGGATCGTCGACCAGGCCGACATCCGGCGGGCCGGGCTCGTCCAGGGAGCGGACGGCGCGCAGCAGCCGCCGCAGGCCCAGCGCGTCCACCCGGCTGCGCCCCGGTTACCCCCGCGGGCGGCCGCGCCCCCCCCCCCCCCCGGCGCGGGCCCGGCCCCGGACCGCCGCCGTCGTGCCGATCACGAGGCGAAGAGTACGCAGCCATCCGGCGCCGCCGCATCCCTCCGAGGTCTACGACCTCGGCCGCCCGGCGGGCCACCGCATCGACTTTCGGCCACCCCGTCCGGCGTCGACCGGCCACCGCCGACGCCCGCCGTCCAGGGACCGCCGGGGCCTTGGCGCTCCGGCGGTCCCTGGGCTCCGGCGGTCCCTGGACGAAGACCGGGGTCAGAGCTTCCCGAAGTCCTGCGTCCAGTAGTAGCGGTACGAGCCGCCCTGGGCGTAGCCGACGCCGATGTGGGTGTAGTCGCAGTTGAGGATGTTCGCGCGGTGCCCCGAGCTGTTCATCCACATCTGGAGGGTCGCGGCCGGCGTGGTCGACCCGGCGGCGATGTTCTCGCCGACGAAGCCCGACGGGAAGCCGGCCGCCCTGGTCCGGTCGCCCGGCGAGCTGCCGTCCTGGCCGTCGTGGCTGAAGTAGTCGTTCGCCGCCATGTCCGCGGTGTGCGCCTGCGCCGCGGCGGTGAGACGGGTGTCGACGGCGAGCGGTCCGCAGCCGGCCTTCTCGCGTTCGACGTTGGTGAGCCGGACGACCTCGTCGGCCTGAGGGCTCGTCCCCGGCGGGGCCGGCGGAGCGGACGTGACCGGCGGGTTCGTGGGAACCGGCGGATCAGTCGGCCCGGGCGGATCGGTCGGCTGGGGCGGTCGCGGCGGCCGGGTGGACGGCGCCGGCGGTGTGGGAGCCGTGGTGGTGGGCGCCGCCGTCGGTGTCGACGGGGGCGGTGTCACCGTGGGCGGCGCCGACGACGTCGGCGTGGCCGTGGGTGACGTGCTCGTGCTTGCTGTCGGCACCGGGAACCCACCACCTGGTGGACCGCCCGGGGCCGGCCGGCAGGACGCGACGGCCGCCAGCAGGGCGACCGTGGCTGCTGCGCTGGCGACGGTCTTACGGACCGGGGCCATGGAGACTCCTCTGGGTGATCTCCCCCCTCGCAACGTCTGGAACTGTAGCGAACCGGACAACCAGCCGCCACGGCGGCCGGAGCCGTGGTCGGTACGTCGTGCCGGGGGTGTCCGGTGGTCGTCCACCGAGGCCGCGCGTGGTCATGATGGCGGATCATGTAGATGTCGTTCGCCGCGGCGGTGGAACGGCAGGAAGGTGTGCCGAACCCGCCGTGTTGGGCCTGGCATGAGCCTGACTCTCGGATCCGGCCCGTTCGCCAGCCACCGAGCCGGCACCTTCAACTTCGACCTGGACACCGCTGCGCCCGCGCACGTCCTCTATCTCGAGGACGTGGCGCCGCGGGTCCGGGCCGAGCTGGCCGGCCAGACCGTGCTCGACACCCGTCGCGCGAAGATCCTGTACGAGACCAACTACCGGGGCGTCTGGTACGTGCCGCTCGAGGACGTCCGACAGGACCTGCTGGAGCCGACCGACCACCACACCACCTGCCCGTTCAAGGGCACCGCCTCGTACTGGACGCTGCGGGTCGGCGACCGGGTCGAGGAGAACGTGCTGTGGTCCTACCCCGAGCCGGTGCCGGGCGCCCCGCCCATAGCGGGGCTGGCGGCGTTCTACTTCGACCGCCTGGACGCCTGGTACGAGGAGGACGAGCAGGTCTTCGGCCACCCCAGGGACCCCTACCACCGGGTGGACACCCGCCGCGCCTCCGACCAGGTCGAGGTGCTGGTGGGTGGTGAGGCGGTGGCCCGGACCACGCGCCCGGTGAAGCTCTTCGAGACGTCCCTGCCGCCCCGCTGGTACATCCCGCTCGAGGACGTCCGGGCCGAGGCCCTGGAGGGTTCCGGGACGCACACGGTGTGCGCCTACAAGGGCCAGGCGTCGTACTACACGGTGCGTGGTGGCGGCGAGGTGATCACGGACGGCGCCTGGTACTACCCGTCACCGCTGCCGGAGTCGGCCGGGATCGCCGGGCTGGTGTCGTTCCTCGGCAAGGGAATCACGGTTCTGGTCAACGGCGAGCCCGCCCCCGGAACCTGAGGCGCAATGCCACAGGACGACCGGCCAGACACGTGTGTCGTCGCAGTCCGGCTGCCGCGGGTCGCGGCGATCCGGCGCCGGATCGCCTACGACGTCGAAGAACTCACCCGCGCCCGCCGCGTCACCGACCTGCAGACCGCCGCGGTCGGCGAGGACCCCGCACTGCCCCTGACCAGTACCGCCACGGCCGGCGAACGTCCTCCGGCTCTTGGAGCCGGAGGACGTTCGCCAGCCCCCTGCGCGGGGTCTACGGAGGGGGGTTCAGCGGCACGCCCCAGGGAGCACGGGCAGCGTACTTCCGGGTAACGGCCGCCCGATCAGCTGATGTAGACGGATTGGATGCTGTAGTCCCGGTTCATGGTGATGGTGGCTTCGTCGCCGTCGAGTTTGAGAACGCTGACCGTGACGTAGTCGGGGTCGAGGCTGACGCTCTGGACATGACCGCCGCCGGTGTAGCCCAGTGCCGCAACCTGGGCGTCGTTGATGATCCTTTCCGCGGTGGCGGCGTCCAGGCCGGTGCTGGCAGCGAACGCCGCGGGTGTTCCGACGCCAAGCACGCCGGCTGTCATGACGCAGACGAGGGCCTTCCTGACACGCATCATTGCAGTGAGGTACCCGACGGCCCGTGACACACACGGGGAGGCCCGACGCATAGGCCGTAATGCTGAAGGGCCGGGGTATGAAGTGTGATCACCCCTGGTAACTGGCAGGGTTCCAGTCGTTGCGTGGCAGGGCGCGACCAGGGGCACCTCGCCGCGAGACGCAGCGACCCCAGGCCCACCGAGCTATCGGCCTGCCATCCGGCGCGGCCGAAACCCCGCCGTTTACCGGGGCCGATCGCAACCTGACCGAAAACTCGGCTCAGTTACTCGCCCTTTGGTTTCTTCCTCGCTGTTTCGGGGGCCTATCTCGGCCGAATCCGGTCCGAAAGGGCGAGAAGGAAATCAAAGGACGAGCGGGCCGCCCGATGCGCGGAGGCTTTTGTCTGATTGGCGGGAATTGCGGCTGTGGGCGGGGATCACATCGTGGCGCCGTTGCTGGGGTAGACGTCGAGAGCGTCCTCGTGCACCGTGAGCCAGACCGGTGTTCCGCGGACCAGCCGGAGCAGGCCCAGTCGCGCGGCCGGGATCTCGGCCCGCACGGCCGGGGTGCTGGCGACGAGCACCCGGACCTGGTCGCCGAGCGCCTCGACGGAGGCCACCGGCCCGGTCAGGACGTTCACCCGGGTCTCGGGCGGCGGCTCCCGCAGGTGAACGCCGACCTCGGCGGGCCGCAACGCGACCAGCACCGCTCCGGGCGGAGCGTTCGGGGCCACCCGGAGCGCCCCGTGCACCGGCGTGCCCGGCAGACCTCCGCCGCCCCCGGCACCGGCGGTGCGAGGGTCGCCGCCGGCCGTCGGGCCGAGGGTGACCGTGCCGTTCGCGGCGGTTCCCGGGTAGAGGTTCAGGCCGGCGAGGCGGGCCACGTACGGCGTGCGCGGGCGCGTGATCACCTCGGTCGGCTCGCCTCGTTGGACCACCCGGCCGCCCTCGAGGACGGCCACCTCGTCGGCCAGCGTCAGGGCGTCCACCGGGTCGTGGGTGACCATCACGACCGGGACGTCCAGGGTGGGGAGCAGGGCGCGGATCTCGGCACGGACCTCGAGCCGGGTTCCGGCGTCCAGGGCGGAGAGGGGCTCGTCGAGCAGCAGCATCCCGGGCCCGGGGGCGAGAGCCCGGGCGAGTGCGACCCGTTGCGCCTGCCCGCCGGACAGCGCGGCGGGGCGCAGGTGCGCGAACTCGGCCAGGCCCAGGCGGGCCAGCCATTCCAGCGCCGCCGCGCGGGCCGGGCCGCGCCGGGTCCGGTGGCGGACCCGGGGCCCGAACGCCACGTTGTCGACCGCGCTGAGATGAGGGAAGAGCAGGTAGTCCTGGAAGACGTAGCCGGCGTCGCGCCGCTCCGGGGGGACGTACCGCCCGGAGGCCGGCTCGTCGAGCACCGTCCCGTCCAGGGTGATCTGCCCGTGGCGTAGCGGGACGAGGCCGGCCAGCGCGCGCAGCAGCGTGGTCTTGCCGGCGCCGTTGGGCCCGAGGACGGCGAGCGTGCGCCCGGGGGCGACGGTCAGCGCGGCGTCGAGGCGCAGGGTGCCCAGGTCGACGCCGATGCGGGCGTCCAGGCCCGTGGATTTCTCCGTCATGCGAGGCGCTGCGTTCGTCGGGCGTCCCACCAGTGGCCACGCAGGGCGACCAGGACGACGATGCTGACCACCAGCAGCACCAGCGACAGCGCCACGGCGGCGTCGGGGTCGGTCTCCATCGCCAGGTAGACCGAGAGGGGCATCGTCTGGGTGGTCTTCGGGAAGTTGCCGGCGAAGGTGATCGTCGCGCCGAACTCGCCCAGGGCCCGCGCCCAGCTCAGCACGGCGCCGGCGGCGACCGCCGGCGCGACCATCGGCAGGGTCACCCGGAAGAAGGCCGTCGCCCGGCTGGCGCCGAGGGTGGCCGCCGCGTCCTCGAAGCGGCGGTCGGCGGCGCTCAGAGCGCCCTCGACCGACAGCACCAGGAACGGCAGCGCGACGAAGGTCTGCGCGATGATCACGGCGTTGGTCGTGAACGGGATCGTGACGCCGAACCAGTCGTCGAGGCGGTTGCCGACGAGGCCGCGCCGGCCGAGTACGAGCAGCAGCGCCACGCCGCCGACGACCGGCGGCAGCACCAGCGGGATGGTGACCAGCGCGCGCAGCAGGCTGCGTCCCGGGAAGGAGCCCCGCGCCAGCGCCCAGGCCAGCGGTACCCCGAACAGGACGCAGAGCACGGTCGTCACGGTGGCGGTGCGCACCGACAGCCACAGCGCGTGCCTGGTCGAGGGATCGCTCAGCAGATCGGGCAGCGACTCCCAGGGAGCCCTGATGATCAGTGCGACGAGTGGCAGCAGGAGGAACACGGTGGCGAGCGCCGCCGGCACGGCGAGCGGCCAGGGAGCGCGGACGCGCACCTCGCGCCGCGCGCCCCGGCCGCCCCGCCGGCCCCGGCCGGCGCCGTCGCCGCGTCGGGGGAGCTCCGGTTCGGCACCACCGGTCACCGCGGCGGGCGCGGGTGGTGTCGAACCGGTCGCCTGCTGTGCCGGACGGTCCAGGGTCACGCCGGCGGACCGAATCCCGCCTCGGTGAGCACCTTCGCGCCCTCGGTGGACAGCAGCGAGTCGACGAACTGCTGCGCGGTCTCGGCCTCGTCGGAGTCGGTCAGCACCGCGATCGGGTAGCTGGTCGTCGCGTTGACGTTCGCCGGGATCTCCACGCCGACCACGTCGGCGCCGGCGGCGGCCACGTCGGTGCGGTACACCAGGCCGGCGTCCACCTCACCGAGGCGCACGGACGTCAGCACGGCCTTGACGTCCTGACCGTAGGTGACGGGGGTGACCTTCTCGCCCGCCTTGTCGAGGACCGTGGTGGCGGCGACGCCGCAGGGCACCTGCGCCTCGCACAGCGAGACCTTCACGCCGGGCGTGTCGAGGTCACCGATGTCGTCGATCCTGGCCGGGTTGTCCTTGGGCACCGCGATCTCGAGTGAGTTCGTCGCGAAGGTCGTCGGGTCCTTGGCGTGGCCCGCGTCCACGACCTCGGTCATGTTCTTCGGGCTCGCCGAGGCGAAGACGTCCGCCGGGGCACCCGAGTTGATCTGCTGCGCCAGCGCGGAGCTGGCCGCGAAGGAGAACTCGACCGTCGTCCCCGGGCGGGCGGCCTCGAACTGCTTGCCGAGCTCGGTGAACGTCTCGGTGAGCGACGCGGCGGCGAAGACCGTGATGGAGTGGGATTCCGGCGCGGCACCGGTGGTCGTGGCGGCCGGGGTCGCTGTGTCATCGTCGGACCCGCAGCCGGCGGCGACGAGCGCGAGGGCGGGCACGAGGACGAGGGGAACGGCGAGGCGCGAAACGCGGGTGGACCTGCGAGAGGCTCGGATCATCGGCACGGATGCACGATACAGCCGCAATCGCGGTTTCTGAGTGGTGTATGTGCCGCGTTTACGGATAGGTAACCGCTGTCGCGCCTGGTGGGAGGGTGTAGGGGTGTCCAACGACCTGCGCGGCCGGGGCGCCGCGTTCCTCGACTTCTGGCGTGAGCGGCATCTGTGCACCCTGACGACGGTGCGCCCGGACGGCACGCCGCACGTCATCGCTGTGGGCGTCACGCTGGACGCGGGGGCCGGTGTCGCCAGAGTGATCACATCCCGCCGGTCACGCAAGGTCAGGCTGCTGGCCGGGCGCGGCGGGCTGGACGCGGCCGGGCGGGTCGCGGTGGCGGGCGCGGGCTCGCGGGGCGCGGTGGTTCCTCCCACGACTTCCAGCGCGGGCGAAAAGCCTTCTGTTGACGGAGAAATGCCTGGTCGGCTGCCGTGGAACTCCCTGGCCGACCGGGGTGTGGAGCCGGTTGGCGGTGCGCCCGTGGCGGCGTCGGGTCGGGTCGGTGTGCCGGTCGCGGTGTGTCAGGTCGACGGCGGGCGGTGGTCGACGCTTGAGGGGCTGGCGGTCGTCCGGGACGATCTCGCGTCGGTCGCCGAGGCGGAGCGCCGTTACGCCGAGCGGTACCGCACCCCTCGCGTGAACCCCGACCGGGTCGTGGTGGAGATCGGGGTGACCCGGGTCCTCGGCTCGGTGTGAGGCACGCGTGCCCGTGCCGAGTGTGGGTGGTCACAGAACACGCGGGTTCTCGGGAAATTACCTGTCCGTCATGAGTCTGTAACACATGGGGTCGGGAACCGGCGCCGCAGGCGTTACAGGCGCCGCAGGCCGGTGAGCACCCGGCCGAGCAGCCCAACCTCCTGGGTCGCGTCGGTCGTGTCGAGCTGCGAGATCTCCACCAGACCCGCCGACTCGGCGTCCGTCACCAGCACCCGCACGACGCCGACCGGTAGCCGCAGCTCCGCCGCGATCTCGATCACGGACTGCGGGCGCAGGCACATCTCGACGATCGAACGTTCGTCGAGGAGCAGCTCCGGATGCCGGCGCTGCCCGTGCGCGGTCGTGCAGACCATCGCCTCGAGTGCGAGCAGGCGGCTGGCGTGAGCCCGCCCGCGGGTGGCTGTGTAGGGCCGGACGAGTTCGCCGGATGGATCTGACCAGTCGTCGGTCACCGGGTGCGAGCTCCCGTCCCGCTAGAGGCCCGCGGGTGGTTCGTGGCGTCTGGCCGGGGTCAAGGCGTCGCGGGTGCGCTTGACCAGCACTGTCATCTCGTAGCCGACCAGTCCGATGTCGCAGGTGTTGCTCGCGAGGACGGCGAGGCACGATCCGTCGCCGACGGCCATCAACAGCATCGAGCCCTGGGCCATCTCCACGATCGTCTGTGTGACAGAGCCCCCGTCCACGAACTCGGCCGCCGCCAGGGTGAGGCTGAAAAGACCGGAGGCGATGGTGCCGAGCTGGCCGGCCTGCTCCCGAGGGAAACCGTCACAGACGGCGAGGAGATGCCCGTCGGACGACGCGACGATGGCGTTGGCGACGCCCGGTACCTGATCAACGAAGTTGTTGATCAACCAGTCCAGTGACGGGCTGTCGGGGATCGTCTCGGTCACTCGTCCTCCAGCCTATCGAGGGGTGAGCCGAACGGACGTTCGGCCCGGGTCGCGCCGGGGGGCACGACCGGAGGGGATGCGCCGGGCCCCCGGAGGCCGCGGGAGTCGGTGGTACGGGCATCGGTGGTATCGGTGGTATCGGTGTCGCGGGCGTGGTTCACGCCTTCGTACAGCCGGGAGAGCCGGCCCCGGATCCACTCCGGCCGCACCTCGGGCGCGGGCTGCTCCCAGCCGGAGCGGCCCGGCGTGCTGCCCCGTCCCGCCGGGCCCGGGATGTGCTCCGCCCCCGTGCCGCCGGAGCGGGTGCCACCGGCCGCTGGGACGCGCATCGGCAGCCCCGCCCGGGTGGTTGGCAGCGCGGCGGGATCGACCTGCTCCGGCGGGCCCTGCAGCCGTGGCATCGGGCCCGTGGACGCGGCGCCGCCCGCGCCCGTCCACCCGGCTCCGCTGCGCACCACGCGGTCGGTGGCACCCGGAACCACCGGGCGGACGGGCGGCGGGAGCGGCGCCGCGGCGGGCCGGGTGGGCCGGGTGGGCAGTGCTCCGGCGGGCATGGACGTCGTCGGGTCGGCGGGGGTGGCCGGCGTGGGCGCGAAGCCGGGCGTGAGTGATGTGGGCGGGGTGGGCGCGAAGGCGGCCGCGGGGGGCACCGTGGGCGGGCCGGCCGGGGTGCCCGTGCCCGCCGTCGGCCGGTCGAACCAGGTGAACGGTGTCTCGGGCGCTTCGGGCGGGAGCGGTTCGGGT
Organism: Frankia sp. Mgl5; assembly: GCF_023242985.1. Taxonomy (NCBI): domain Bacteria; kingdom Bacillati; phylum Actinomycetota; class Actinomycetes; order Frankiales; family Frankiaceae; genus Frankia; species Frankia sp. Mgl5. The sequence continues at coordinate 57,525 of NZ_JALKFY010000810.1, forward strand.
GGTAGCGGTGCCGCGGAACCGCCCACCGGGTCCGGCACCACCGGGTCCGGCACCACCGGGTCCGGCGTGATCGAGCCGGATGCGGACGAGTCAGGCGAGGGTTCGCCAGGAACAGACGAGCCAGGCGGGGGCGGGCCGGCGGTGACCGGGCCCGGCGCGGCCCGTTCGCGCTCGCGGGCGCGGCCGGCCACGACCTCCTCGATCGGCGGCAGGTCCGACTCGCCCGCGGCACCGCCGGCGCCGGCGGATGCGCCCGTCGCCGCGGCGGACGCGGCGGCTGTGCCCGGGGTGCCACCCTCGGCCTTGGACGCCGTCCCGCGGGGCTTGAACCACGGGACCACAGGCGGGTTCGGCACCACCGGGGGCAGCGGAGCCAGGCCATGCGACGCCGGCGTCCGGGCGGCCGGGAAGCGAGGCGCCGGCGGTGCCGGAACCTCCGGGGGCGCGGCCGGCGCGGGGGGCGGGAGCGGGGCCGCCGCCGCGGGCGGCTGGGTGAAGGGGTCGGCCGGCATCCCCGCAGGCCTGTCGGTGAGCCCGTTCAGCTCGAGGAGACGGTTGAACTCATCGGTCGTCCCGCCGCGTTCGCTTGAGTCGAAGGACGCCATGCGGGGCCGCTGGGGGAGTGAGCCAGGTACGCCCGGGTGCACCTGGCCGGCGGCACCGGCACCGTGGCCGTGGCCGTGGCCGTTCAGCGACGCTGGCGCGCTCGGGCCGTTCCCGTTCGGGGACAGCGCCAGCGGCTGTCTCCGAACGCCTGCCGCGAGCGCCGCGCCGCCGCGCGGTGCGCCGGCCTCCTCGCCGTGCCGCGGGACGGCCGCGCTCGCCAGCAGGTTCGCCGGCAGGGCGACCAGCGCCTGCACCCCGCCGCCCGACGCCGCGTCGAGCCGGACGCTGATCTCGTGCCGCTCGGCGAGCCGGGCGACGACGAACAGGCCGAGCCGCTCGGCGATGGAGAAGTCGAACAATGGCGGGTGGGCGAGCCGCTCGTTGGCGGCGGCGATCTCCGCCGGGGGCATCCCCAGGCCGCGGTCGGTGATCGAGACCACCATCCCGCCGTCGGGGGAGCGGCGCGCCACGACCTCCACCGGCCGATGCGGCGGCGAGAACTGCGCGGCGTTCTCCAGCAGCTCGGCGATGAGGTGCACGACGTGGTTCACCGCGCCGGCCGTGATGCGGGCGTCGACCACCTCGACGATCTGGATCCGCTGGTACTGCTCGATCTCGCCGATGGCGGCCTGGAGGACGGCGGCGATCGACACCGGGGTCGCGCGGCGCCGGCCGGGCCCGGTGCCGGCCAGAACGAGCAGGTTCTCGCTGTTGCGCCGCATCCGGGTGGCCAGGTGGTCGAGCCGGAACAGGTTCTCGAGCTGCGCGGGGTTCTCCTCGGCCCGTTCCAGCCGGTCGATGAGGGCGAGCTGGCGCTCGATGAGGCTCTGGCTGCGGCGGGACAGGCTCAGGAACAGCGTGTTGACGCTGCGCCGCAGAACGGCCTGCTCGGCGGCCAGTCGTACCGCCTCTCGCTGGAGGTCGTCGAACGTTCGGGCCACCTCGCCGATCTCGTCCTTCGACCGGATGCCGATGGAGTGGATCCTGGTGTCGACCTGGCCCACGCCGGCGGTCTGCAGCTGCTCGATGATGCGTGGCAGCCGCTCGTGCGCGACGTCGTGCGCGCCGTCGCGCAGTGCCCGCAGCGGACGGGTCATCGTGGCGGCGATCGCCATGGTCAGCAGCACCGCGGCCAGTGTGATCGCGATGATGAAACCGCCGATGAGCGCCGTGCGCGCCCAGGCGTCCGCGCGCAGCGTGTCGGCCTCGTCGATGACGTTCTGCGACAGCCCCGACTCGACGGTGCGCAGCAGCTCGATGTGGGTGGTGCTGGCGGCGAACCACTGCTCCGGGTCGACGTCGAGGTCGAGCAGGTGCTGGCGGCTGACGGCGCGGTCGGAGATCCGTTCGACGGTGAGCACCGCCTGGCCGTTGACCACCCGGTCGTAGCGGGCGCGGTCGTCGGCGTCGGCGACGTCCCGGAACGCCGCGCGCGCGGCGTCGGTCTGCGCCAGCAGGCTCGAGAGCGCGTCGGCCTGCCCGGTGTCGAAGTGCCCGACCTGGGCGACGGCGTAGAGCTCGGCCCGGACCTGCGACTCGACCTCCTTCACCTCGGACAGGTCGCGCAGCACCGTCGTCGTGTAGCCGAGGTCGCCGTCGACCCGGTCCGGCCCGATCCGCCGGTCGACCTCCCGCAGGTCGGCGATGGTCGTGGAGTACTGGTTCAGCACCGCCCCGAGGGGCAGGCCCGCGCCGTCGGTCGCGGCGCGGGCGCGCGGCAGCTCGTCGAGGCTGCGCAGCGCGCGCTGCGCGGCCGGGCCGGCGGCCGGGCCGAAGTTGTCGGACGCCTTCGCCAGCGCGCCGCGCACGGTGGCGACGGCCGCGTCGACCGAGCGGTGCTGCGCCGCCAGCCGGTTGACCCACTGCTCGCCGTCCGGCCGGTTCTGCCGCCCGCCGGCGACGAAACCGGCGGCGAGGTCCCGCTCCATCTGGAGCTCGTGGACCGTTGCCGCGATGTCGCGGCCCAGGGTGGCCGCGTGCACGCCGCGGCCGTAGCTCGCCGCGTCGGAGATCCAGGTGACGGCGCCGAGGATGGCGACGCTGAGGAACGCCGCGGCGGGGATCGCGATCGACAGCAGCAGCCGGCGACGCACCGGCAGGTCGGAGACCCGGCCGCCCAGATCCCGCCGGCCGGCCCGGGCGACCCGGGTCAGCCGGGTGGCGCGTCGGCGCCGCGCCGAGGGGCGGACGGTCCGTGGAGACCTGCCGGACCCGGCGCGATGAGGCGCCCGGGAGCGCCGGTCGGCCCGGGACCCGGGAGCCCCGGGGGTGCCCTGTGCTCCCTGTGCTCCCTGCGCGCCCGGGGCCGCGGATGCCTCGGGGGCGGCCTGCTCAAGGCTGGAAAGCTCGGGTGCCTCGGTCATCGTGCTCCCCCGTCCGATGTGGTGGGCGGCGTCGGCCGGTGGCCCGACGGCCGCCGGCAGACCGCCGCCGCGTCGTGCCCTCTGCCGCGCAGCAATACCACGTCGCCCACCTCTCGGGGTCCGTGCGCCCTACTGGCTCGGCGCACGTTCAACCATGCCGGCCGGGAAATCGTATTTCCCGGTGCAGTCGACACTATGCGAGGGGGGCGCGCCGGAAGGAACCTTCCTTTGTTGGGGCCTGATCCGTCTCCCGTTGTTCTTGCCGGGGGGTGAACTGGCTAGAGTGGCCTCGCATTGCGCGGGTCCTTGTCGACGCCGCGCCGTCGGTACTCTGACCGCTGTACGGCGTGGAGCGCTGTACCGAGTGTCTGAACGTGCGCCTGGAAGATGACGACGTGGGGGACGAGCCATGGCCATCGTGTCGCGGTCGCGCGTCCTAAGCGTTGCGATCGCATCGGTTCTGCTGCTGGCGACCGGCTGCTCCGGGGATTCGAATTCCAACGGTACCGGGGTTTCCGGCGTCGTCAAGATCGGCCTGTTGGCTCCGCTCGGCGGAGCGAACGCGGAAGCCGGCCGGGACGCTCAGCGCGGCGCGGATCTCGCCGCCTCGGTCGTCAATGCCGGCGCGGACGCCGATCTCGCCTCGACGGGCATCTGGGGCGCCGGCCGCGCCGCCTCGCTGTCCATCGTGACAATGGACACAGAAAGTGATCGGCAGCGTGCGGTTGATGCTACAGACCGCCTGGTCGCCGAAGAGCACGTCGCCGGCATGGTCGGCGCGTTCGACGCCGAGGCGACGCTGGATGCCAGCCAACGCGCCGAACGCCTCGGAACACCATTCGTGAGTGGTGACGTTCCGTTGAGTGCGCTAACAGAACGTGGGCTGAGCTGGTTCTTCCGTTCCGGTCCGGACGTGCGGAGCTTCGGCGGCGCGTTCCTTTCCCTGCTGCGTGGCGCGGAACGGGACGGCGTCGCCCGCCGGCGGGTGGCCGTTCTTTACGGCGACCGGCCGGAAGGCCACGACCTGCAGGCCATGCTCCAGGAACTGGCCGAGGAGACCGACGTCGAGCTGGTCGCGCAGGTGCGCTACGCGCCGAGCGACCCGGACCTCACCGACGAGGTGGGCATGATCCGCGCCGCCGCGCCCGACATGGTGCTCTTCGGGGCGCTGCCCGGTGCCGGCCGCGCGCTCGGCGACGCGCTGGGCGGGCTCGGCTACGCCCCGCCAGGGATCGTCGTCTACGGGGCCGCGGCGGAGGCGGTGCCGCTGGCCGCGGTGCCCGGTCTCGACGGGCGGGTGAGCCGGCAGGTCGGGTGGTCGTCGCTGGTCGCGCAGGCGAACCCGCTGGCGACCGAGGTGTCGACGCGCTACCAGAGCGCCTACGGCGGGCCGATGACGGAGGCCGCCGCGGCCGCGTACACGGCGGTCATGGTGCTGGCCCGGGCGATCGGCGCCGCGGGCGGTCTCGAGCCGGAGCGGATCAGGTCGGCGCTGGTGGCGACGAACGTGCCCGGCGCGGAGACGGTCATGCCCTGGGAGGGCGTCCGCTTCGACGTGACGCACCAGAACGCGCTGGCCGCGACGGTGGTCGAGCAGGCCACCGGCGGCCGGTTCGCCGTCGTCTACCCGCGGGAGCTCGCCACGGCCGCCTTTTCCTGGCCGGCGACGGACCCCGGCGGCCGGCCCGCCGGCGCGGGCGCGACCACCGGCTCCGGCGGGGGCGCGGGAACCGGCTCGGGCCGCGCCGACGCCCGCAGCGAGGGATGAGTGGTGTCGACACCGAGCGAACCATCCCCCACCGGCCCCCCGCCGCTGCTGACGCTCACGGCGGCCGGCAAGCGCTTCCCGGACGGGACGACCGCCCTGACCGGCGTCGACCTTGCCGTGAGCCGTGGTGACTTCGTCAGCCTGGTCGGCCCCTCGGGCTGCGGGAAGAGCACGGTGCTGCGGCTGGCCTCCGGCCTCACCGAGGCCACGGTCGGCGCGGTCGACCGGGCGACGGACCGGATCAGCTACGTCTTCCAGGACCCGACGCTGCTGCCCTGGCGCAGCGTGCGGCGCAACGTCGAGATGCTGGCCGAGGTGACCGGCGTGCCCCGGGACGCCTACCGGCCCACCGCGGCCGAGCTCATCGAGCTGGTGGGTCTCGCCGGGTTCGAGCGGCACCGGCCGAGGTCGTTGTCCGGCGGCATGCGGATGCGGGTCTCGCTGGCCCGCTCGCTGGTGCTCGCCCCGGAGCTGCTGCTGCTCGACGAGCCGTTCGGCGCCCTCGACGAGCTCTCCCGCGAGCGGCTCAACGACGAGCTGCTCCGGTTGTTCGGCCTGGGCCGCTTCGGGGCGGCTGTCTTCGTGACGCACTCGGTCGCCGAGGCGGTGTTCCTGTCGACGAAGGTGATCGTGATGTCTCCCCGACCGGGCCGGATCGTCGCCGAGCTGGACGTCCCGTTCCCCTACCCGCGGCCGGCGGACATCCGCTTCACCGACGAGTTCACCCGGCTGACGGCCCGCGTCTCGCGGCTGCTGCGCGCGGTGGAGCCGGCATGACCGCGGACACCACCGCCCCCGAGGACACCACCGCCCCCGCGGAGATCGCCGGCCCCGGACGGGCCGGGCGCCGCCCCTTCTGGCGGTCGGTGGACGTCCTCGGCCCCGTGGCGATGTTCGGGTTCATGATCGGTGTCTGGTACCTGGTGAGCCTGGTGCTGCTCGACCCGAAGCGCCGGTTCCTGCTGCCACCGCCGCACGCCGTCGTGGATGTCGCCTTCCTCGACCGGCACAACCTCGAACAGCTGCTGCGCGCGTTGTGGCTGTCCACCTCGGTCGCGCTGACCGGCCTGGGGATCTCCATCGTCCTCGGCATGGCGCTGGCCGTCCTCATGAGCCAGGCGCGCTGGATCGAGCGTTCGGTGTATCCGTACGCGGTTATCCTGCAGACGATTCCGACGCTCGCGATGGTGCCGCTCATCGGTTTCTGGTTCCACTACGGCTTTGTCAGCCGAGTGATCGTCTGCGTGCTGATCGCGCTCTTCCCGATCATCAGCAGCACGCTGTTCGGGTTGCAGTCCGTCGATCGCGGCATGCTGGACCTCTTCGCGTTGCACCGTGTTCCGAGGTGGGTGCTGCTGGTGAAGCTGCGGCTTCCCGCGGCGCTGCCGGCGACCTTCTCGGGTTTCCAGGTGTCGGCCGGCCTGGCCGTGGTCGGTGCCGTGGTCGGCGACTTCTTCTTCAAACAGGGTGACCCAGGGATCGGTGTACTGATAGATCTGTACCGGGCTCGGCTGATGACGGAGCAGCTTCTCGGTGCGGTCATTCTCGCGTCGCTGCTCGGGGTGGCCGTCTTCGTCTTCTTCGGCTACCTGTCGCGGGTTGTCACCGGGGCCTGGTACGGCTCCGAAATCCCCTGAGACGCAGCCGGCACACCGTGTGCGCGAGACCACGTGCGCGTGCTCCGGCGCGGGCGGACCGGCCCCGGATTCGTCCGGCCCGCCCCTGGATTCGGGCGGCCCGCGCCCGGATTTGGCCAAACCGCCCTGGTCGGTCGGACGACAGAGGTCGGCCGGACAACCGCGGTCAGCCGGCCTCGTCCCGCCGGATCCGGCCCGCCTCCCACTGTGCCGGCGCCCTCCTGGACCCCGTGAAACGCACACTTCCCTGAAAGGCGAGAACATGAGACGAACAAAACTGGGCGTGGTGGCCCTGGGTGCGACGGCGGCACTGGCACTGGCGGCCTGCTCCGGGGACTCGACGACGGGCGAGAGTGGTTCCGGCGGTGAGCGGGCGCCGGCGGCCGAGGCGGGTGGCGCCCTCGACCTCGCCGGAGTCTGCCCGGAGAACGTGGTGATCCAGACCGACTGGTTCGCCGAGTCCGAGTACGGCTTCCTCTACAACCTGATCGGCCCGGATGCCAAGATCGACACCGGTGGCAAGCGCATCACCGGGTCGCTGGTCGCCCAGGGCAAGGACACGGGTGTCAACGTCGAGGTGCGCTTCGGCGGGCCGGCCATCGGCTTCGAGCAGGTCAGCTCCCAGCTCTACCTCGACCCGGAGATCGACCTGGGCCTGGTCTCCTCGGACGAGGCGATCCAGAACTCCAAGAGCCAGCCGACCACGGCTGTCTTCGCCCCGTTCGAGGTCAGCCCCATCATGATCATGTGGGACAAGGCGAAGAACCCGAACTTCCACACCCTGGTCGACATCGGCCAGACCGACACGAAGGTCCTGTACTACGAGACCGACACCTACATGCAGTACCTGCTCGGCGCGGGCATCCTGCGGGCGTCCCAGGTCGACGGCAGTTACGACGGCGGCCCGTCGCGCTGGGTGACCGAGGACGGCGCCGTCGCGCAGGGCGGGTTCGCCACCTCCGAGCCCTACATCTACAAGAACGAGCTGGACGGCGGGCGCAGCTACGACGTCGACCTCCAGCTGATCAACGACACCGGGTATCCGGTCTACGGGCAGGCGCTGTCGATCCGCTCCGGTGACAAGGAGACCCTCGCGCCCTGCCTGAAGAAGCTGATCCCGATCGTCCAGCAGTCGCAGGTCGACTTCGTGAGCGACCCGGCCGAGACCAACGCGCTCATCATCAAGGCCGTGCAGGCCGACGACGTCTCGGTGTGGAACTACTCGCCGGGCCTGGCCGAGTTCGCCGTCACCACGATGAAGGAGCGCGGCCTGGTCGCCAACGGGCCGAACGCGGCCGTCGGCGACATGGAGGAGGACCGGCTGACCCGGATGATCGAGATCCTCGAGCCGATCTTCACCGGCCAGCGCAAGGAGCTCAAGGCCGGCCTGGCACCCGGTGACCTGTTCACGAACGAGTTCATCAACACCTCGATCGGCCTCAAGTGACCCCACCACCGGCGGGTCCCGCTCCGCTGCCCGCCGACTTCGTCGTGCGGGCCCGGCACGTCCTGACCATGGGGCCCCGCGGTCATCTGCGGGACGCCGCGGTCGCCGTCGTCGGCGGGCGGATCGCCGCCGTCGACACCGCGGCGGACGTCCGGGCGCGGTTCGCGGACCTGCCGGTGGTCGGGGACGGCGGCGGGATCCTGATCCCGGGGCTGGTCAGCGCGCACGGCCACTTCTCCGAGGGGCTCGTCACCGGCATCGGTGAGACGCACACGCTGTGGGAGTGGTTCGTCCGCGTCGTCGAGCCCATCGAGGGGCACCTCACCCGGGACATGGCCTACGTCGGGACGCTGCTCAAGGCGGCCGAGCTGGCCTGTTCCGGGGTGACGACGGTCGCCGACATGTTCTGCTCGGCGGCCGGGGCCACCCCGGTCACCCCCGGGGTGGTCGACGCCCTCGACGCCGTCGGCCTGCGCGGCGACGTGTCGTTCGGCCCGGCGGACTCGGCGAACCCCCGGCCGGTCGCGGCCGTCCTCGCCGAGCACGCGGCGCTCGCCGACGCCGCCCGCAACTCCCGCCGGACCACCTTCCGGGTGGGCCTGGCGACCGTGCCGTCGAGCAGCGACGAGTTGCTCGACGAGACGGCCCGGCTGGTCGCGCAGACCGGCCGGCTGCATGTCCACCTGCACGAGATCCGCGAGGAGGTGACCGCGTCGCGGACGACGCGCGGCACCGGGTCGATCGAGTTCGCCGCGCGGCGTGGGCTGCTCGACGCCCAGGTCGTGGCCGCGCACTGCGTGTGGCTCGACGACACCGACGTAGAACTGCTGCGCCGGCACCGGGTCGCGGTCGCGCACTGCCCCGTCTCGAACATGATCCTCGCCAGCGGGGTGTGCCAGGTCCCGCGGCTGCTGCGCGACGGGCTCACCGTCGCGCTCGGCGTGGACGGCGCGGCGAGCAACGACAGCCAGAACATGCTGGAGACGATGAAAATCGCCGCCCTGCTGCAGAAGGTGCACCACCTGCAGGCGACGGCCCTGACGGCGCCGACGGTGCTGCGGATGGCGACCATCGAGGGCGCGCGGGCGCTCGGGCTCGCCGACGAGGTCGGCTCCCTGGAGGTCGGCAAGGCCGCCGACCTGGTCTACCTCGCCGAGGCGAGCCCGTCGCTGGCGCTCGTGCACGACCCGTACCAGGCGGTCGTCTACTGTGCCTCCCCGCGGGACGTCACCGGGGTGTGGGTGGCCGGTGAGCGGGTCGTCGTCGACGGGCGGCTGGCCACCGTCGATCTCGGGCCGGTCCTGCCGTGGGCGCGTGAGCTGGCCGTCGAGCTCGCCAGCCGGGCCGGGCTGGACTCCGAGCTGCGCTCCGCCGCGGCCGGCCCGCCAGTGGAAGTGGTGCCCGGCGCGGCGCGGTGAACGACGGTTGGGGTCCTTTCGGACATTAGACTGCGCACTCCGGGCGGCGCGGTGCGGGAGGTGCGGTGATCGCTGGGGTTGCGGGGCTGGCCGCGGCGGCTTCCTCTGTCGGCATGCTGATCGTCACTGCGGACGGCCGGGTGGCGTGGGTCAACGACGCCCTCGTCGACCTCGTCACCGGGACGAGGAACCCCGACTCGCCGTTCGAGGCGCGGCTCGCGGTCGCCGAGGCCGGCCTGCCGCTGACCGGGCTGCACCCGGCGGCCCCGCCCGCAGTCCTCGACTGGGCCGGCGCCGACGGCGAGCCGCGCCGGCTGCGCATCAGCTGCCGCGACATGAGCGCCGGGCAGCCCTCGGAGCTGCTGCTCTTCGAGATCGTCGACCTCACCGGCGAGGCCGCCGACGCCGCGCGGGCCGCCGAGGCCGCCGTCACCGAGGCCGCCCTGGCCGCCCTGGCGGCCGGCCAGCGCCCGGCGCCCGCCGACTCCGGCCTCGCGGAGGATCTCCCACCCGCCGGGTCCTCCGGCCCGGCCGCCGGCGGCCGGGACACCGACGCGGCGGGCGGCCTCGATCTCGAGGACGCCGCCTGGCTCGACGCCGCGGCGGCGATCGTGCTGGCCGCGGGCACCGAGGCGCCGTCCCCGGCCCAGCCCGGCGGCGGCCCCGAAGCGGCGGACGCCGGGTACGCCCTCGACCACTCGGACCACGCCCTCGACCACGTCGCCGACCACGGCGTCGACCACGCGGCCGGAGGTGCCGACGGCCACGCGGCCGACGCCGCCGCGGCGGCCGGCGGCGCACTCCCGGCCGCCCCCGCCGTCGACCCGCTCACCGGGTTCGCCACCCGGTACGCCATGGCCGAGGAGCTGGACGGCCGTATCGCGGCCGCGGCAACCGCCGCCGCCGCCGGCACGGCGGTCGAGGCGGAGACCTCGGGCCCGGCGGGCCCACCGGGCTGCCTGCTGCTGCTCGACGTCGACCACCTCGCCGACGTCAACGACCTGCAGGGCCACACCGCGGGCGACGCCGTCCTGCGCGGACTCGCCCACAGCCTGCGCGCCGAGCTGCCCGAGGCGATGCTCGGCCGGCTCGGCGGGGATGAGTTCGCCGTCCTCCTGCCCACCGGTGGCGGCGGCGAGGGGCTGGCCGTCGCCGAGCGGCTGTGTGCCGCGCTCGCCACCAGGCCCGTCGCGCCCGGCGAGCTCCCGGCCCGGGCCACGGTCAGCATCGGCGTCGTCCCGCTGGACCTGGCGGCCGGCAGCGAGGCCGCGTTCGCCTGGGCGGATCTCGCGCTGCGGGAGGCGAAGCGGGCCGGGCGCAACCGGGCCCGGCTGTTCACCCGGGAGCAGTACGACGAGGCCGCGCTGCGGGTGACGGTGACCAGCCGGGTCGCCGCCGCGCTCGACAGCGGCCAGATGTCGCTGGACGTGCTGCCCCTCGTCGATCTCGCCAGCCGCGAGGTGGTCGGCTTCGAGCTGCTCTCCCGGCTGCGGGACGGCGTGTGGCCCGAGCTCGGGCCGCGGGGCTTCCTCGCGGCGGCCGAGCACACCGACCTGGGCCTGCACCTCGACCGGTGGGTCGTCCTCCGGGCGGTCAACGCTCTGGTCAGCGGCGTGCCGGGCCGGCTGTACGTCAACCTGGCCGCGCGGTCCCTGCACGACCCCGCCTTCGGTGACTTCGTGCTCTCCACCCTGCGGGACGGCCGCGTCGACCCCTCCCGGCTGGGCCTGGAGATCTCCGAGAGCGCGGCGGTGGCCAGCCCGGACGCGGCCCGGCGGCTCGCCGAGCAGCTCGGCGCCGCCGGCTGCCCCGTACTGCTGGACGACTTCGGGATGCAAACGGGCGCGGTCGTCGCGCTGCGCAACCTCCCGCTGTGGGCTGTGAAGATCGACGCGAACGTCGTCCGCAACGCCGATGCGAACCCGCGCGACCGCTCCCTGGTGGAGGCGGTCGTCCAGATCGCGCGGACGGCCGGCATGCTGGTCATCGCCGAGGGGGTGGACCGCGCGTCACTGCCGCAGGTGCTGCTCGACCTCGGTGTGAGCCTGGCACAGGGCTATCACGTCGGCCGCCCGCGCCGCCTCACCGAGCTGCTCGGCGGCCCGGACGGCGACGACGTCACGACGGTGATGAGCCTCGGCAACCGGCGGTGACGGCTGTCCGCTGAGCGGCCGCACGCCGGGCAGACGGGGCGATGCGGCTTAGAAGGGCCGCGCCGCGCACCGGGCGCCGTCACCGTGCGTAGTGTCAGCCGCATGGTGGGAAGCGCCGGAAGCGGCGCGGTCGTGCCGCGTGCCCTGCTGGTGGCCGCCCTGCTTCTGGGGCTGCTCCTCTCCCTGCCCGGCCCGCCGTCCGCCGGCCCTGCCCGGGCAGGCGTGGTCCTGGCCGGCGGGTCCACCGGCGTGGCACCGCCCGCGGCACCCGATGAGCTAGGCCCGTTCACCGCCGGCTACCGGACCCTGACCGTCTCGGATCCGGGGCGCCCGGGCCGGCTGCTGACCACCTCGGTCTGGTACCCGGGCGCTCCAGCGCGCCTCGGCCCGGTGGCGCTGCCCCCGGCCGCGCTGCCCCCGGCCGCGCAGTACCCGGCCGCGCGGTACCCGGTGGCGCCGGGCGTGGACGTGCCGTCGGCCCTGGCCCACGAGGAGATACCGGTGGCGCCGGGCCGCTTCCCACTCGTGGTCGTATCGCACGGCAGCGCCGGCGGTCGGGTGCAGCTCGCCTACCTGGCCGAGGCATTGGCGACGCACGGCTTCGTCGTGGCCGCGCCGGACCATCCCGGCGACACCATGATCGAGGCGGCCGAGGGCCGGCAGGCCCCGCTCGTCGAGCTCGCCAGCGACCGGCTGCTCGACGTCTCGGCGGTGATCAGCGCGTTCACGAAGCCGGACTGCCCGCTGTCGCGGATGGTGCGCGCGGACGAGGTCGGCGTCGTCGGCTTCTCCTTCGGTGGGCTGACCTCGGTGGTCTCGACCGTGGGCTTCCTGCGGGCGCCGGCCGACCCGCGGGTGCGGGCCGTGGTCGGGATCGCGCCGGCCACCGAGGTCGTACCGGAGCGGGAACTCGACCGGGTGCGCGTCCCGGTGCTGCTCGTCGGCGGCAGCGACGACCTGGCGGCGCCGGTGGAGCGCAACGCCGGGCGCACCTTCGACGGGCTCCACGGCGCGCACCCGCGCTACCTGGTCACGGTGACGGGCGGGATGCACAACTCGTTCACCGAGATCTGCGCCCAGGCCGCGGCGGTGCGCGACCGCCCGGTGCCCGAGGGCGTGCGGGTGCGGCTGGAGGTGACGGCGGAGGTGACCTGCCGGCCGCCGGCTGTCGACATCGACCGCGCCCACCGCCTGACGACCTACTACACGGTGGCGTTCCTGGAGCGCCGGCTGCTCGGGGCCACCACCTACGACTCGTTCCTCACCCCGGCCGCCGCCCGCCGGTTTCCCGAGGCGCTGTTCCACGCCGCCGGCTGAGCGCCCGCGGGCTTCGCGGGCCTTCGGAGCCCGCCAGGACCCACGGCGTCCGCGGAACTTGGGGAGCCCATGGTGCGCCAGGGCTGTCAGGGTGGACACTGCTGTGGTCTGATCAGGTGGGCGTGCGCGTGTGACCTGCGGCGACGCCCTGCATGTGCGGGCGCGCCGCGGCCCGGCGCGGCGAAACGGGTGACCGCCGCCGACACCGGCGGCTACGGTGGCCCGACCAGCCGGTGGCCGGGTGGCCGCCGGTGGGGTGTAGGGCAACGCTCAGGGGCACGGCGATGTGACCCGCGAGGAGGTCGGCCAGTATGTCCGCTCGCCAGGTACGGCGGTTTCATCTCGAGCGTGATGTCGACGTGTCCGGAGTGTCCGGCACGGGTTCGGTCGCCTTCGGGGCGCAGGCTCCCGATGGCACCTGCGTCCTGTGGTGGAACTCCGAGCACGGGTCGGTCGCGATCTACCCGTCGATGGAGACGCTGCTCGCCATCCACGGCCACGCCGGGATGACGAGAGCGGTCTACATCGACTCCCCGCCCGCGGGCCCGCACGGCGCCGGTGCGCAGCCGGCGCCCCGGGCGGCCCGCACCGGCGGCTGGCGGTCGGTGGCGGCACGGGGCGGGCGTGGCGGGCGCGCCGCCCGCACAGGAAACGGGCGGCCGGCCCGGCCGTCATGGAGCGTCACCACGGGATCCGTCGCCGCGCGGATGGTCGCCCGGGGCGGCGCGGCGCGCGCCCTGTCCGTTCAGGTGAGCGGTCGGAAGCACGGCACGGTCGGCCCGTCCGGGTCGATCGTGTAGAGCGCGAGGGTGCCCGCCATGTCCTGCGGGTCCACGCCGATGATGTTCATGTCGTCGACGACACCCGCCATCACGCCGAGTGCGTGGCGCAGCAGCACGGGCGCCAGCCCGCGCGGGTTGTCGACGTGGGTGTGGAACTCGACGGCGGTGTCACGGTCCGCGGTCAGGGCGGCCAGGGTGCCGAGCCTGATCCGGTCGGTGAGGATCTCCCAGACCCGTTCCGACTCCGGCGCCTCCGGGCTGCGCCACACCGTCCGGTAGGACATCGCGGAGATCACCGCGGACGGGGACTGCCCGGTGCGCAGGTGGATCGTGACCGTCCACATGGCAAGCAGCCAGCACAACGCCCCCATCGTTCGGTGTGGATCGTCATCGACCCGTTCGGCCAGGTGTTGTTCGGCGGCATACCGGGTGTGTGGCGACAGCCACGCCACGACCAGGCGTTCGACGTCGACCACGTCAATCATGGGGAGCTCGTTGGGATGGGGACGGGCAAGTGCTGCAGCCCGCCGTGAACTTGTGTCGACCAGGGCCAACGCCCCCGCATCCGGGAGAGTCTGCCAGGCGAGTCCCGACAGCGGCATGGCGCACACCGTAACGTGGCGTGCGCCATTCCACCACCAGCGTTGGTGAAAGCTTGGGGTCGTTCGTGTTTCCGACCCCACTCTTCTGTGCCAGTCGAGCGGATTTCCGCGCTGGTCAGGCTGGTTCTGTTCCCACTCCGTCGCCCTCGGTTCCGGCTGTGCGACGTGGTGTGCCTACCGGCGTGCCCTGCGTGTTGACGCGAGGGCACGCCGGGCCCACCGAGGTGTTGGTCCGTCGGTGCCGGTCCGGCGGTGCCCGCCAGCCGGTGGCTATTCGCCGAGCAGGTCGATGACGGTGCTGGGTGGCTGGCTGGGTGTGGTGGCGATGTGGGTGCGCCAGTGGGCTTCGGCGG
>NZ_JALKFY010000491.1:0-404 GCF_023242985.1 Frankia sp. Mgl5
GAGGACGCAAGAGCTCAAGCTGAGTTCTACACGCATGCGCTCGGCGGAGAAATCCTGTCCGTCATGACGCATGGACAGCTTCCGAATGCCGAGGAAGCGATCAAGGACAAAGTCATGCACTTGAGTCTGGTTGCCGGAGGGATTAACTTCTTCATGACCGAATGCGTATGTGAGCCGATTAGTCGGGGGAACGGCATAAATCTGAGTCTCGAGTTCGCAACAGAAGCCGAAGCCCGCGAAGCCTTCGATAAGCTGGCGGAAGGCGGCAATGTGAAGAACCCGTTGGAGCCGGCATTCTGGGGCGCCCTGTTCGGACAAATCGAAGACAAATACGGCGTATTGTGGATGATCAGCAACGAGTCGAAAGCGAGCCAATCCTGATCCAACCCCGGTCGATGCTACAG
>NZ_JALKFY010000492.1:0-403 GCF_023242985.1 Frankia sp. Mgl5
TCAGTACCCCATCCGCCCCGGAAGCGGCCATTAATTCTTTGATTTGTTTTACTTGTGGATGAAGTTTCAGCGTCACCTCTTCCAGCACATTCCCCAAAGAATGGGCCATCAAGGAAAAATCCTGCTGCTCGATCGCCCGCAGCATATCTGCAGTAGAAGGATGATTGCGAATCTGGTCCACGCGCAAATTGCCGTAGACATCTGCCGTCGACACCCCAATCGGCGGTTTGGCGAGAATAATCCAGCAGGAAGGCGGGTTTGGCAGATGGGTGAGCCTTTCCCCCCTGCCCTGGGCAAGCGCTGTGCCGCCATGTACGCAGAACGGCACATCTGAACCGATCTGCGCTCCAATGTCAGCCAGTTCTTCAAGAGAACGCGGCAAGCCCCACAGTTTATTTAATCC
>NZ_JALKFY010000493.1:0-402 GCF_023242985.1 Frankia sp. Mgl5
CTGCAGGAGAAGGCGACATGGGTCTCTTTAGCGACTTGCATGTGGCAAACGCAAAAGAGGCGTTTGACAGCAAGTTCTGGGGGCAATACGTGACAGTTCGGGCCGCTCTTCCCTGCTTGGAAAAGACCGGCTCTATCACGTTAACCTCCGGCGTCTACGGCGTACGTCCTCCGATGGGGGCGTCTACCCTGGCGGCTATTAACTCGGCGATCGAAGGGCTGGTACGCGGGCTTGCTGTCGACGTCGCGCCTATAAGGGTTAATGTTGTTTCACCTGGAATTGTGGACACACCGATTTACGCCGGGATGCCAGAAGAGCAACGGCAGGCGATGTTTACCGGAATCGGGCAGCAATTGCCTGTGGGACGTGTTGCAAAACCTGAAGACATCGCTCAATCCTACG
>NZ_JALKFY010000494.1:0-401 GCF_023242985.1 Frankia sp. Mgl5
TTACCGTGCAGCAGTTGTCGTCAGCTCCGAGCTCGGTGCTGCTCCCGACTGCACAAAGCAAGAGTTTGCAAATCACGGCGACGTACGCGAACGGAAGCACCCAGGATGTGACGAGTCAATCCACGTATCAAAGCAGCGATCCGACCGTTGCGACGGTCGATGCTGCGGGAGTCATTTCCGGGGTAGCAGCAGGGAATGCGACGATCACGGTAACCTACTATGATAAGACGATCACCGTTCCGGTTCAGGTGACGGCCACCACCAATACCGCCAACCGCCTGTCAGCGGGAGGCAACCACACACTGCTGGTGAAAGAAGATGGAACCGCCTGGGCATGGGGATTGAATGACAACAGTCAATTGGGTGACGGAACGAAGCAAAACCGGACCACTCCCGTGGAA
>NZ_JALKFY010000495.1:0-399 GCF_023242985.1 Frankia sp. Mgl5
GGCACCATCACCCTGGGGAACCGGCAGGCCAGCGCGTTCCTCGCCGTCGGCGGCGTGAGCGAGGCGGAGCTGGCGGACGCCGCCCAGCTCTCCTCGCTCGCGGACGAGACCCCCGAGGGGCGCTCGGTCGTCGTGTTCGCCAAGGAGCACCACGGCCTGCGCGAACGCACCCCGGGCGAGCTGCGGCACGCGACGTTCGTGCACTTCACCGCCCAGACCAGGATGTCCGGCGTCGACCTGGCGCCCGAGCCCACCGGCCCGAGCACGCCCGGCACGCCCGGCACGCCCGGCGGACCGGGCGCGCCCGGCGCCCCCGGGACGTCCAGCGCCGTCGGCGCCCGGCGGGTTCGCAAGGGGGCGGCGAGCGCGGTCACCCGGTGGGTGCGGGAGAACGGCGGG
>NZ_JALKFY010000496.1:0-399 GCF_023242985.1 Frankia sp. Mgl5
ATCGTACTCCTGCACGGGCAAAATAATCGGGCCATATTGCAGGTCGCCTTCCTTGGCGATTTTGCCGCTGCGCCGGAGCACCACGCGAGCACGGGCCAGCAGCTCTTCCACAGCAAACGGCTTGACGAGATAATCGTTCGCCCCGGCGTCCAGCCCTTTTACCCTTGCTTCTACGCTGTCTTTCGCGGTCAAAAACAGGACAGGAGTGGGGACACCTTTTGCGCGCAGCTTTTTCAGAATGGAAAGTCCATCCATCCCCGGCAGCATGATGTCCAGCACCAGCATGTCATAGATGCCCCGTTCCGCCAGCAGGTAACCTTCGTCCCCTTTTTCGGCGTAATCCACCTGATAGGCCTCCTCCCGCAATATATCAGCAATCGCGTGAAGCAGGTTTCTGTC
>NZ_JALKFY010000497.1:0-399 GCF_023242985.1 Frankia sp. Mgl5
ATCCAATGCGTTTGCCATCGCCAGCCGTTTGGGCCTTTCCGATGAAATTATTGGCAAGGCGCGGAAATCGATCAGTGAAGAAGAGAATCAGGTGGAAACCATGATCGCCTCGCTGGAACGCAATAAAAAATCGGCAGAGCAGGAGCGGCGCACAGCAGAAGCGCTTCGGCGCGAGGCGGAAGAGCTGCGTCGCCAGATTGAGGAAGAGCGGCAGCGACTTGCTGAAGAGAAGAACCGTTTGCTGGAAAAAGCGGAGGATGAAGCAAGGCTGGCTGTCCAATTGGCGAAAGAGGAAGCAGACGAGGTTATCCGTGAGCTGCGGGAGATGATGGCAGAGGGTGTCGAAGTAAAAGAACACCGCCTGATCGAAGCGAAAAAACGGCTAGGCAACGCTGTGCT
>NZ_JALKFY010000498.1:0-398 GCF_023242985.1 Frankia sp. Mgl5
CCCGCCGCCGGTTCGGGCTCGGGGATTTCGTCGAGGCGAAGGTCCCGGGGACCATGCAGCCTGGCCGCGATCATGACATACCGCCTTGAGGAGTCGTGGGTTGGCGATCCGGCCGGAGCGGCCGAGGAGCTACCGGCGACCACCGTCAGCCCACCAGGCGCCCGAAGGCAGGTTCGGACCCTATGCAAACACTGAACCCAGTACCACCCTGGACATAGTCACGCAGTTGTGGTAAGCGGTACAGTGCGAACGTGGCGGCCAAGGCCTCTGGAGAGCTGGGGGTCCGTGAGCGCACCCGGCGAGCCGTACGAGCCGAACTGATGTCCGTCGCGATGGACCTGTTCGCCCGCAAGGGTTACGAGGCGACGACGATCGATGAGACCGCGGCCGCCGCCGGA
>NZ_JALKFY010000499.1:0-397 GCF_023242985.1 Frankia sp. Mgl5
ATCTTGATCGCAATGCCCAGTCCGGTCTCGCGGTCGCCGAGGCAATAGACCGATTCCGCTCCTGCTTTTCCGACGATTCGGCCTTTGAAGGCTGTCATCAAATCGGTACAGTAACGCTTGTTTCCGCCAACCATCTCGGGAAATGATACCATCGCGTCCGTGATACGTTGAACGGCTTCACGGCGGACGGAATTTTCAATCGTTTCAGGCTTGGCCAATCGTGCAAAACCCCAGGCGTAATTGGCAAGCGGCAGGCGATGAACCGGAACCCCGCAGCCATCTGTACCCATATGAATCTGTTCCTTCGGGTAGCGAGTGATGTCAGCCACCGCATCGAGAATGCGCTGTTGAACGGGATGCTCGGGCAGATGGTACGTACTCGGATCCTCTCCCATAT
>NZ_JALKFY010000500.1:0-397 GCF_023242985.1 Frankia sp. Mgl5
GGATCTGGCATGGGTATGAACCAAATGTCCGGCGTCGGTTCCTATGGTGGTGCGCAAGCGGTTTTCCAACCCGGTTTTGCTGGTACCAACCCCCAAGAGGTGCGTCAAGACATTGCGCGTGAAGGCGGTTTAGGCTATGGTTATGGCTCTGGCATGGCTATGAGCCAAATGTCTGGAATGGCTGCCGGTGGTGCACAAGCGGTTTTCCAACCTGGTTTTACCGGAACCAATCCGCAGCAAGTGCGTCAAGAGATCGCACGCGACGGCGGCTTTGGCTACGGTGGCGGCTATGGTCAACAAGTTTATGGCGGTGGTTATGGTCAACAATCCGCTGGTATGGGTGGCGCTCAACAATCGGCTGGCATGGGCGGAGCTCAATCCGTATTCTCTGCAGGCT